>WGDE01000244.1 GCA_015493385.1 Phycisphaerae bacterium | reverse complement strand
GGCAAGTATGATTAACTTTATTAATGAGAACATTGATAGACATATCATTACAGTTGAAGAGCCTATTGAGTATTATCACAAGCATAAACGCGCAATTGTAAACCAAAGGGAGGTAGGCCTAGACGTTCCAACTTTTGCAGAGGCCCTAAGAAGAGCTCTAAGACAAGACCCTGATGTTATTCTAGTTGGTGAACTTAGAGACCTTGAGACGATAGAAGCGGCTATTAGTGCCGCTGAAACTGGTCACCTTGTGTTTGGTACGTTGCATACGACAGGTTGTCAGGGAACTATCAACCGTATTATTGACGCATTCCCTTCAAATCAACAAGAAATGATTCGTATTCAGCTAAGTACGAACCTTCTGGCGGTTCTTAGCCAAAACCTTTGCCCGCTAAAGAAGAAAAAGGGTAGGGTTGCAGCCTATGAATTTATGATTATTACTTCTGCGATTTCTAACCTTATTCGTGAAAATAAGACATATCGAATTGAGTCTTCTATCCAAACAGGAAAAAATCTTGGAATGAGATTACTCGACGACCACCTTTGGGAGCTTTATGAAGCAGAGAAGATTTCTCTCGAAGAGTTGCTTGATAAATCAAGAAATCCTGCTGCGTTACTAGAGAAAGCTCGTGAGGAATGCCCACTTGATCCAGACCTAAGGAAGGTCGGCCCTATAATGGGAGAGACTCAGGATATTTCATAACTCTCTAAATTAAACGTCAAAGAAACTCCTTGGGGAGTTTCTTTTTTTATCTTGTGAACAATGACTGTTGAATCACGTAACTTTAGTATGCTTTTACAATACTCTGTCCTAAGAAACAGGTGTCTATGTTGCAAAACGCTTGCAATAAAGCCTTTATGCTAATATGATGTGCCTCGAGAGTCGATAAGGATTTATAGAAGCATTTAATTATCGGAGATTAAAAATGAGTAAATTGCCTCCATTGGATCAATTAAGAGGAAGAACTTTAGGACGAATTCTCATTAAGATGAGACTTTTAACTAGAGACAAGGTGCATCATTGCCTCAAGGTTCAAAAGAGTCAGGGCGCAAATAAGAAGCTCGGTGAAATATTCATTGAGCTTGGCTTAATTACTGAGCATGATCTCCGCATTGCCTTAGCTGCGCAGAGAGGTATGGGGTACACTGATATTTCAGGTATGGACATTCCCTCAGATATCATAAATATAGTTGGCTCGCAGATGGCGAATACATATCGAGTTATACCGATTGATTTTGATCAAAAAAGAAATTTGCTGACTATTGCGATTGATGACCCTAATAACTTTAGGGCAAAAGATGATCTTTCCAAGTTGCTTGGTTTTAAAATTGTGACTATGGTCACGGATGCTGCTGCGATGGATCAGGCTCTTGAGAGGTATTTTGCTGAAGATGAAGGTTCCATTAGTGATTTAATCAGCGAAATGGGCGATGATGGTCTGCTTACTAGCATGGAGGGCAGAGACCAAAGTATCGACCTTGATGAAGTTAAAGAGCTTGCAGATTCTAGCCCAGTTAAAAAACTGCTTAACCTAGTTTTGTTGCAGGCTATTCGTGATCAGGCGGCTGATATTCACTTTGAGCCATTTGAAAATGAATTTAAGATGAGATACCGTATTGACGGTGTTCTCTATGAGATGGTTCCTCCTCCTAAGCATATTGCGGTAGCGCTGAGCTCAAGAATAAAAGTTATGGCCGAGCTTGATATCGCCGAACGCCGCTTGCCGCAGGACGGTCGTATTCCGCTTGTTGTTGGCGGAAATTCTGTAGACCTTCGTGTGAGTATTTTACCTACAATGTTTGGTGAGAGTGTTGTGCTTCGTATCTTGGATAGAAGTCAGGTTGATTTGAGCTTAAATCAGCTCGGATTCCGTGAGCATGAGCTTGAAATTATGGATCAGTTGATAAAAAGACCAAATGGTGTTGTTATTGTAACGGGCCCTACTGGTAGTGGAAAAACAACAACTCTCTACTCCGCTATGAAAGAGCTTAATACCATAGATAGAAAGCTTATTACAACTGAAGACCCTGTTGAGTATGATATAGACGGAATGCATCAGGTTCAAGTTAACACTGAGGCGGGTCTCACTTTTGGTGCTTGTCTAAGATCTATTTTGCGACAAGACCCTGATGTGATTCTTGTAGGTGAGGTTCGAGATTTTGAAACTTCCCAAATTACCGCTGAAGCAGCCCTTACTGGTCACCTCGTTTTTACCACACTTCACACAAATGACGCGCCGAGTGCTGTTGCTCGTTTGATAGACCTTGGTCTTGAAAAATTCCTCGTAACTGCAACTGTTGAGGGTATTATTGCTCAGCGTCTTGTTAGAAAGATTTGCCCTAATTGCAAGAGAGAATATACTCCAAGTGAGGATCAGCTAATGGAGTTGGGACTTTTACCAAAAGATGTTGTTGGTAAGGTTTTCCACTATGGTAAGGGTTGCGACCTTTGCAATAATACGGGCTATAAAGGGCGTCTAGGGCTTTTTGAAATTATGGTTTTCAACGATGAGATACGTGAACTCGTAATGAATAATGCATCTACAAACGTTCTAAGGCAAGCAGCGAGAAAAAATGGCATGACTTTATTGCGTGAAGGTGGTTTGCAAGCAATATTTGACGGTTTAACTACAATTGACGAGGTTGTTAAAGAAACAATCTCTGATGATAGCTAGTTAGTAATTGGGAATCTTTGGTTTTCTCGCTGATATGGCGAATGACAAGAGAGGTTTAAAATGGCAATTTTTCAATATCAAGCATTAGATGCTGAAGGCAAACCTGTTAATGCTGAAATAGAAGCACTCAATAGCAAAGAGGCTGTGAGTAAGATTCGCAACAAAGGGCTCTATCCAACCAAAGTTAAATCTAAAGGTGGAGCAAAGAAGGTTGCAGTTGATACTAGTAGCTCAAAGGCTAGACGCGGTGCTAATGGAAAGGTTAAACTTAAACATATAACACTTTTTGCTCGTCAGCTTAGTACGTTACAGGATGCAGGTTTGTCAATCTTGCGTTCGCTTCGGATTCTTGAAGAGCAACAAAAAAATGGCACTCTAAAGAGAGTTGTTGGTTATGTTGCAGATGATATCGAAGGTGGTTCTACCTTATCAGAAGCTATGGCAAAATATCCAAGAGCGTTCGACAATCTCTTTACAAATATGGTGGCTGCCGGTGAAGTTGGTGGTGTTCTAGATGTTATTCTAAACCGTATCGCAGACTTTATGGAGAAGGCCGAAAAGCTTAAAAAGCGAATTAAGAGTGCCCTGATATACCCAGTTGTGATTTTAGTCTTTGCACTTGCAATTATGCTTGGGTTAATGATTTTCATTATTCCTACATTTGCTACCGTTCTTGTAGATATGACTGATGGCGGAGCAAAGCTTCCAGGTCTTACACTTGGTCTTATGCACCTTAGTGACTGGATTATTGGCAAAAATGGACCGTTTATGGGGTTCGGCGCTCTTATTCTTGCTGGATCTCCAATTGTCTTAATATTTACAATGAAATTCTTGGCACGTTTTGAATCATGTCGCTATGCTTTTGACATTATCAAACTCAAGCTCCCAATTGTTGGCAAATTGGTATATTTTGCATCGGTTGCAAGATGGACAAGAACACTTGGAACTCTAATTAGCGCGGGTGTTCCGATTTTGGAAGCCATCACTATCACAAGAGATACTTCAGGAAATGCTGTCTATGCAAAAATGCTTGATAAGGTACATGCCGCAATTCGTCAGGGTGATACTTTTGCTAATCCACTAAAGCAAAGTAAGACAGTTGATGGTCTTGTTGTTAATATGATTGATGTTGGCGAAGAAACTGGTGATATTGATAAGATGTTGTATAAAGTTGCAGACAACTTCGACGAGCAGGTTGATGTAATGGTTGGTTCGCTTATGTCTTTGCTTGAACCTGTAATGATTATTTTTCTCGGTGGTATGGTTGGTATTATTGTTTTAGCTATGTTCTTGCCAATGGTGAGTATAATCACATCAATGATGTAAAAAAACTGTATTAGCCTATCTATGTGGCTTGCAGATTCTAATAGGAAATGTATTGAAAGGAATAAGAAGATGAAGATATTTACTAACAACAAAAACAGCAAAGGTTTTACAATTATAGAACTTTTGACTGTCATTAGTGTAATCGCAGTTTTGATTGGCCTTATGGTGCCGGCATTATCTAAGGTTAAGAAAATAGCCAAAGATGTTCAGCAAAAAGCACAGTTTCACAGTATCTCTGTAGCCATTAATATCTTTCAAAATGAGATGGATGATTATCCAAGTTCTACCGAAATTCAAACATCAGGTGGCACGTATATTACAGGTGCGCATTTGTTGGCTGAAGCTTTGGTAGGTTTAGATCTTCAAGGTTACGATCCAATGTCTAAATCTAACCCGCAAGGTTGTTACGGAACGAATGATGATGATCCATATGCAACTGGTGCTGGAATGGATGCAAGTTTGGCAAGAAGAAAAGGCCCATACCTCAATCTGGAACATGGCGGAGCTTATGATTTAGAATATGTATATCAAGGAGTTGAGACT
>WGDE01000243.1 GCA_015493385.1 Phycisphaerae bacterium | reverse complement strand
ATGCATATTTATGGATAAGACCGGCACCGGATACATTAATAAACGCATCGCGGGCAATTCCCATCAGCTCTTTATCACCGCGCAGCTGATCCATATTCTCATAACCTTTTTGCGCACCTAGGTAAGAAAGCATTGCATGGATTGCGTTGTGCCCAAACAGCTTTGCCTCTTCAAATGGAAGTAAATCGCTCTTTTGAGCAAAGACTTCGATACCGGGAACAAAGCCAGGAATCTCAACCTTTGTCACTAAAATCTTATTAAACTCTTCAACAAGAAACGCCTTCATAAAGCTAGGCGTTATTGTCTTTAGAGATTTCTCTTTTATGATTGTCTCATCAGTCGTAACTTGGCTCATCTTGCCAATAACGGTATTGAGAAATTGCACTTTAGATTTTGGAATATCTACATATTTACCAACCGCCTCTTCAAGCAGTTCTGCGCCGTGATTGTTGTTCTCCGCTGCATAGGCAATTTTACCATCAACCGTGCTGTCTTTAATTCCAGCCGCAATCAGCTTGGCAACACTAGTCTCGCCAAGGTCGTAGAAATTAACGCTTGGCAAAGATGTTACAATCTCGGTAGCGTCCTTTAATGCGCTTAGCAATTGAGCTTTATCTTCTTGGTTGGTTGGATTGAAAATCTCAATGCCATCTATCTGCTCAGTAATAACACTATCACTCGTTGCAACATTCACATGGTATGTGCCGCTATTATCTCTGATGGCATCAACGAGATTTTGGTCTACCTCTGCGATAACGATTCTCTTAAAGTTTTTACTTCTAAACGCCTCGGCAGCAAAAAGACCGCTTTGAATAGGACCAAAGCCAAAACCAACAAATACATGTTCTTTCATTCGAATAAACCTTTAAATGTCAAAATATTAATCTAGAGGGCCTCTTAGTTAAATCTACCCTTATACGCCCAAAGCCCCATACCAGGATTTGAGATGTAATATATTTTCTCTCCATCAACATCGTTAAAGCCGTCTTTGAGTTTTGATGGGTCATACTTCTTACTCATACTCTCAAGCTCGCCATACTTAAAATTCACGCTCTCTATCTCTTCTCTCGATAGATTTCCAGGGCAATAGGTAATATTAAACCTATCATCGCTAGAGCCGTGCATTAAGTGGGCGGCTGCGCTTAGATTTTGCTGGAGGTCTTCTTGAGTCTCGACTAGCTTGCGCACGTTCTCAGTACCGATGTAGCCATATTTACGAATCAGCTTATCAATCTCTTTATCTTCACCAAACTCAGCAAGGCCTGGAGCTAAAACAATAAGCTCACCATCATCGGCCATTGCCATACGTGTTCGATAGATGCTCTTATTGCCAAGCCATGTACTCTTAAACTCTTCTGGTTCAAGGTAAACAACAACCTTATCGAGCGGAGACTCAAGCATCGTAAAATTCACTTCCAAAGAAAGCTCGCTAGCAAGATTAAAACACTCGATATCGTCGCCAATAAATATGCCACGCACAATCTGTCCGTCACTGGTAGCCTCTATAACAGTCTGGACATAAACAATAGGAAGCTCTTTGGCAAAGTTCTCACTGGCATAGTTTAAAACATCGCGTACTGGAGTTTTCGCCCTTCCCATTATTTTTTCCATACCATAGGCCGCGCCTAGATAGTGGCTCTTATTGATACCATCAACCCCGCCAGTACCAACAAAGATATTCTTGCTGTGGTTTGCCATTCCAACAACCTCATGCGGAACAACCTGACCAATAGACAAGATACAATCAAACTCAGGCTCTAGAAGAAGCTTATTAACCTGCGCAGCCCAATCGTAGCTAACCTTACCATCGCTAATCTCTTCGATGTAGCTCTTTGGCACAGTTCCAAGCGTTGCAAGGGAGCTGCGCCAATCGTGCACTCTAAAGAGCTCATGCGGTATAGAGCCAAACATCCTATCAATCTCTTGGTCTGTCATTGGGTAATGCGTACCGAGAGCTGGGAGAATGTCCGTCATTTTATCGCCGTAATACTGCCAAGCAAGCTCTGTAAGCTCGCCCGCTTTTGAGTAGAATCTCGTGATATCTGGAGGTATCGCTAAAACCCTCTTTTTTGAGCCAAGCTTCTCTAACGCTGCATATAACGCGTCTTTGAGATCCGCGCTGCTTAAATTATCGCTAGCACTTCCACGTTTATAGTAGAGCATACTATTATATTCCACCGAATGAGGAGTATCCGCCATCAACAGGGACAACGATTCCAGTTACAAATTTAGATGCATCGCTGAGAAGCCAAACCAATGTTCCAACAAGTTCCTGAGCCTCACCAAAACGAGCCATTGGAGTGTGATCGATAATGCTCTTACCACGTGCAGTGTAATCGCCGGTCTCTTGGTCTGTCAGGAGGAAGCGATTTTGTTTGGTTAGGAAAAATCCAGGAGCAATCGCGTTTACTCTAATCTCTTTAGAATAATTTTGGCACATATGGACGCTTAGCCATTGTGTGAAATTATCAACCGCAGCCTTTGCACTAGCGTAGGCTGGAATCTTAGTCAACGGCTTCATTGCAGCCATACTTGATATGTTGATAATAATTCCGCTACCTTGCGCAGCCATTTGCTTACCAAAGACTTGGCATGGTAGGAATGTGCCCATGAAGTTGACACCAAAAACACTCTTCACCGCATCAATAGAAAGATCGAAGAAAGATTGCTCGTCTGACGTTGTTGCAAGTTTGTTATTTCCGCCAGCGCCATTTACAAGAGCGTCAACTCTTCCCCATTTATCAATCACCTCTTCGAACGCTCTTTTAACATCCTCTTCTTTTAGAACGTCGCAGGCAACAACAAACGCCTCACCGCCAGCGTCGTTTATTTTTGCCGCTGTTGCATTTGCATTATCAACACTGCGATTAAGCAGTGCAACTTTAGCTCCAAGCTTAGCAATCTCCTGCGCCATACATCCACAGAGAACTCCGCCAGCACCTGTAATCACAACAACCTTAGATTTTAAATCAAAAAGATTATCCATATCTAAACGCCTTTTAATATTAAGGTTAGGGCTCGCTAGAGATTTATACATCCATAGCGAGCCCTAAAGTTATTTAACCTATCTTTTTACGCGAGCATTTCCGTTCCAAATACTCCACACCTGCTCAGGGTCTGCCGGTTGGCCATAATCAGTGAGCATCGTTGCAGCCAAAGCGCCGCTTGCCCATCCAAACTCTGAACATTTCTGAATATCCCAGCCTTGGAGCAAACCATAAAGTAAGCCGCCGACAAAACCATCGCCGCCGCCAATACGGTCTAAGACTCCAATCTCGCGAGGCATAATTGTATGCCAATCATCGCCAGAAGATATGATAGCGCCCCACATATGAGAGTTGGCACTTATAACTTCACGAAGAGTAGTTCCAAATAAACTTGTATTTGGATATGCCTCTTTCACGCGATTAATCATTTCTTTGAAGCTGTCAATCTTTGCTTCAAGCCCCTCGCCACCAGCCTGTGGACCTTCGATACCAAGACAAAGCTGGAAATCCTCTTCGTTACCGATAAGAATATCTGCCTGTGAGGCAATCTCTGCGAAATCACTAGCAAGCTCTTTTTCTCTACCCTTCCAGAAACTTGCCCTGTGGTTTAGATCGAAAGAAATCAGCGAACCATTTTCTTTTGCCGCTTTTGCAATATCAAGGCAAAACTTACTAGTCTTTGGCGAAAGAGCCGCAATCAATCCAGAGAGGTGCACAATCTTTACACCTTCATCTTTAAAGATACGCTCAAGATCAAAATCATCGCAAGACAGCTCTCTACCAACTTCGCCAGCTCTATCGTTTTGCACACGAGGACCTCGCAGCCCAAATCCGCTATCAGCCATATTAATCTGATGACGGTAGCCCCAAGGATCTTCTTGGTCAAACTCTGGGCCTTCATAATCCATTCCACGGCTTCTAAGGTTATCCTTTATAAATCGCGATACAGGGCTATCCTTGACAAAGCTAGTCAATACCTTAACCGGCTCTCCAAGATATGATGCCACACTAGCAACATTACTCTCAGCACTAGTCGCTTGCATTTTAAATGTATCACTGCAATGAAACGGCTGCGCGTTTACCGGCGTAAGCCTAAGGCCCATACTAGTTGGTATAAGCAGTGAATATTTTGAATCTTTTCTAAGATCAAGCATCGTAAAACCCTTTAGTTTTTAGCAACAGACTCTGCAACAGCATCACGCAACACCTGACAAGCTTCAAGCATCGCTTCTTTATCCATACAAAGAGGAGGTGCAATCTTAACGCATCCGCCACCCACACCAACTGGAGCAAATAACAACAAGCCCTTTTTGTAGCAGTTGTAAATAATCTCCCAAGCTAGATCGTAGTCAGGCTCTTTTGTGCCCTTCTTAATCATTAGAAGGCCACCAACCATACCAACGGCCGGAGCAAAACCAATAACATCAGAAAACTCTTTCTGAATCTCTTCGAGTTTTTCAGCTAGAACGATACCAACCTCTTTAGCGTTGGCAACAAGATTCTCTTCTTCGATAATCTCAAGATTCGCTAACGCAGCCGCACAACATACTGGGTTTGCAGAGTGAGTACTTGTCATCTCGTTAGGCCCATAGATGTCCATAATCTCAGCTCTACCGATTACGCCACTAATTGGCAGTGAGCTACTAAAACCCTTACCCATACAGAATAAATCTGGAGTAACGTCATAAACCTCGAAGCCCCACATTGTACCGCAACGACCAAAACCAGCTTGAACTTCATCGTAGCAAAGAAGTGCTTTATGCTCATCACACCAGCTGCGCAGCTTCTTAGCATACTCTTTAGGCATAAAGTTTGGACCAACACCTTGGTATGTTTCACTGATAACACCAGCAACGTCGTCTGGATTAACTCCAAGCTCGGCGAGAGTTTTCTCGAACAAGTCAAAGCTTACATCTTCATTACGGAAACCGTCTGGGAAGGCAACGTGAACGATGTCTGGGTCTTGATGCTTAATCCAAGCTTTTCCGCCAGCCATGCCGCCCATTTGCTGCGAGCCAGTTGTACGGCCGTGGAATGAGTCTAGGAATGAAACGATAACATTCTTATTATCGTTAATGTTGCGTCCATAAGTTCTCATCATCTTGAGTGCGCACTCTGTACTCTCAGAACCAGTACTAAGCAAGAATACTTTATCTAGCCCCTCTGGAGCAAGATCTGTGAGCTTTTTAGCCAAATCAATTCTTGGGTTGTTAGCAAAACAATATGTTGTAAGCAGTGGCTTAGAAACCTGCTCTATAATTGCATCAACAATTTTCTTTCTACCATGCCCAGCGTTTGTGATAAGAACGCCTGAAGAGAAGTCTAGCCACTTATTTCCATAAGCGTCAAATACGTTTACACCCTCAGCCTTATCCCAAATAATTGGAAGCTGGCCACGCATACTACGCGCTTCAACATCTCTTAACTCTTTGATTCGTGAGATTGTTTCTGCGTTAGTTAATTCGCCTGTAATCTTGCGATATTTTGTCTCAACTGGATCTACTGTTATTGTTTCAAGTGGAAATTCTTTTGCCATCTTTTTATTATCCTTTTTCTAGATTAGAAATTAATATTCTTTTAAAGCAACCTTTGCATTTTCGCCGTAGGTTATCTCAACTTCTCTACCATCATTTAATATTGATAGCCTTCCAGCTTCCATAACAAGCTCGTTGTAAGCACTGTTTTTTGGAGTCGCCATAACGCCGTCTTCATCAAACTGTTTTAGAAGATCTTGTCTTTGAGGGAGTTCTTTGCCAATACACTTGCAAGCATTCTTAACAATAAACTCAATAGAGCGGTAGCCGTATCCGACTGGAGTAAGCCCCTCTCCACCAAGGTCTACATATTTGAAGTAGTCTGTACTTGGCTCAGAGTATAGAGTGTCGCCTGGCTGGTCGCCTTTTTTGATGTAGCAATACTCAATACCTCTATATTGATCGTTATGAACCAACATACCGCCCTTATCCTTGCCTGCGCAGTACATTCTGATACCTTGGAAGTTTCCGCCAGGACCATCGTCTGGGTATCCCATAACGTTAATCACATTCAAGCTAGCACCATTCTCCCAGATAACGCGTCCATCAGTCCATAGGAACCCATCGTTACCGTTAGGGTATTTATCCTTGATACCATAAACTGAAACAGATTTTGGGAGAAGCCCTGTGATAAAGTGAACTTGGTCAATGTAGTGACAAGCCACATAAGTAAACATATCTGAGTTTTCGCAGGTACACCAGTTCTGGAAATTCGAGTGCCTGTAGTAGTAAGGCTCATTCATCTCTGCATGACCAATCTTAAACTCACCAAAGAGGCCTTCGCGATACTGTCTTCTGGCAATCAACGCTCTATCGTCAAGACGCTTGTG
This sequence comes from Phycisphaerae bacterium, assembly GCA_015493385.1. GTDB lineage: Bacteria > Planctomycetota > Phycisphaerae > Sedimentisphaerales > Sedimentisphaeraceae > S145-28. The sequence continues at coordinate 6,026 of WGDE01000243.1, read as the reverse complement.
ATATTCAACACCAACAACAAGCCCCTTCTCATACGCTTCTTGCTCAATCTCCACAGCCTGTTCATATTTCAATACAAGAGGCTTAACACTCAAGATATGCTGATCATTTTTAAGAGCCTCTTTGATGACCATATAATGAAGCTGATCTGGCATTGCGACAGCCACGATACTGTGCTTTGGCAATGATCCAATCAGTTCTTTGAACATATCAGGAAATTTCTCGCTTGGGTCTGTATCTAGAGACGGGTAAGCCTTAAAGCTTTGGCCTGGAAACGCTTTGGCTAGAGTTTCGTCTTTAGCTAACGCATTAAGCGGAGCAGAATCTAAAGCGCAGATACTAATCTCGCCCACAACACCCATCTTCTGAAGCTGATAGATTGCCGGCAATATTTGAACCTGCGTTATCATACCGCCACCAATTATCGCTACCTGTGGTTTTGTTGCCATATGTAAATTACCTTTCAATGTCGAATAGTTTATTTTCTTTGTTGTATGTAATGTTATATTCACCCCTTATTCTATCAGGGCTAACATTTATCATTTTAAGTGGGTTGTAGAAACCAACCTTCAAAAGCTCTTCTTCGCTGAGAATATCTAAAGATGCCAGATAATTCATACAATCTAGCATCATAGCTGAAGAGCCGACCATACACTTCTTTTCAGGATTATGTAGCAACCCATTCTCCTCAAGCACCGCATCGTTACCGAGCATATTGTATCTTCCAGGCGCCAAGCCAGCAATCGGAGACGCATCGCTAACGACAATCACCTTATCAACACCCTTTGTCTTTATTATTACCTTAATCAAAGAATCTGGAAGATGATGAGAATCTGTAATAATCATCGCAGTCAGCTCATCCTGCGCCAAACCAGCAAGAAGCGTATTTGAATGACGATCTATTAGATTTGGTATTCCATTTCCAAGATGCGTTAGCGCTTTTGCTCCAGCCTTGGCTAATTTTTCAACATCCGAATCGAGAGCCATCTGGTGACCAAGCGAAACACTAACACCATGCTGCGCAGCATACTCGCAGAGCTCTTTTGCTCCGGCAACCTCTGCAGCGATTGTCAACAATTTCACATTATTGTCTGACATTTCTTGCAATTGCTCAAAGTACTCAATTGACGCTTCATGAACATCGTTAGGGTTATGCGCACCAACAGCACCAACCTCTTTGGATATAAACGGCCCCTCAAGATGGATGCCAAGAATTGCATCCTTAAACTCATCGCGTTTGATTACCTTTGATATTACAGCTAAGCTGTTGGCATAAACTTCTCTGCTAGAGGTGATAAGAGTTGGCAAGAATGCCGCAGTACCTGTCTTTAGGATTTCACGGGTTGCATAGATGAAGTTCTCCTCGTTTAGATCAATATCCGAGAACTCGATACCCTTGTAACCGTTAACTTGTAAATCAATAAAACCAAACATTACCTACCCTACTTTCCTAATTGACTCTAGCATATTATCGAGATGCAGAGCTAGAGTTTTTACCGCACGCCAGCTTTGAGAGCTGCCAAGAGACTTCACAATCTTCTTGTGATACATCAGCGCAGTCTTCTGTGAATCACCATAGGAGCTACTGTAAACTTGAGAGTATTTATGGTATTGGCTTATTGAGTTATAAGCGGTTATCAAAACCATATTCTTGCTCATTTTAACGATAAGCTCATGAAAATTCATATCATATTTAATAAAATCTTGAAGCTTATCCCGTGACTTTTCCATTCTAACCACTATAGCTTCAAACTTCTTAATATCTTTTTGAGTAACTCTATCGGCTACAATTTCGATAGCCGCCAGCTCTATTGCTTTTCTCGCCAAGATGATATCATTTAACGAAACCCCTTTAAAATCTACCGGCAGAACTCTGCTCGGTATCTCTTCGTGAGAAAACTCCTGAACATAAGCCCCGCTCTGCGGGATAACCTTAATAACGCCCATAGATTCAAGCTCAGAGAACGCTTTTCTAAGAGTACCTCTGCTCAGATTTAGTTGTTCGCAGAGACTACGCTCAGCAGGCAACTTCTGTCCCTGTCTATATTCACCAGTAGCAACCAGAGATATTATCTTTCTGACCGCTTTTGCCTGCAATAATTCTTTACTCAAACCTTTTCTCCGAAACACACAATTGGTACACATAATGTACCAATTTCACCTTAATAGCAAGTGAAAAAGAAAATTAAATCTCATAAAATTAACGCCAAACATCGCCATATCAGTACAAATATCGAGGGTTTCAGACATCCGCGCAGACGAATAGCCTCCGCGGTCAAAAAAATAAAAAAAACGGCAATAGAGCGTAAAAGACGTTAACGAAAAGATTTCACCATGAAGCTTGAAGGACATGAAGAAAAAAACGCAGATGAAAAGCGACTGCAAAAACCTCAACTACATTAACGCAAGAGAAAACGCTAAAGGCGCAGACGACGCAAACGAAACGGATTAGAAGAACTTGTTTTATCAAAACCCTAAAAGATTTTAACCGGTAGCTAAATACAGATAAACGCAGATTGACCTCAATGGCTCTATTAGAGTTTGAAACTCTTACAGTCGTAGCGTTAGAGACAGTTATCCGCGTAGAAAACTCTCTCACCTATAATACTTATTTTTCTTCAAAAGCCCATCGTTTGCATGCTTCGAATGTTTTCCTACTACCAAATGCTGATAAATTTGGTCTGTTGCCTATTTTTTTGAGAAGCTTCCGTGCCATTTCCTTGTCGTTATTGCAATAGGCATACAGGCAAAACTCGCTACGATAGAATCTAGTGTGAGGAAATCTATCGATAATATCCATGTAACTTCCTTTGATTTTTTCGTATGGGAAACTATATCTACTTTCAAATTCTTTATATTTACCGTGGCCAAAATAACGAAACGCTATACCCGCAAGACGAGAATAGAATGAAATACCTTCTTGATCCTGAGTTAGATAAACAGCCCTTTCCGCAAATCTTTCAAGGTCACCTTTTTCACCATACCATCTCAGCATCAAGCCTTTAGCCATCTCCTTATATAGCGGGCAATAAGTTTTCTCAATCTCTATTCCCTTTTCAAACATTGCCGGAGCAACTTCTCGAAAATCCCCGAGGCCTTTTGAAACCATGATAAGTGTGCTGTATACGTCAGGGTCCTTAATCTTCTTTGCTTGCGCCCTTATAAGCAGAGCTCTCGCCTTGCTAAGTCTGAGGTTAAAAACTCTCCACCCCTCATCGCTTACAGTGTTACAATACCCGGAACCTCTGGCATGCCAACCATAATCAATATGAGTTCTAGCCATTAAGATTAGAGGAGTCGGAGAGTCGGGAAATTCTTTTTCCCACTGACTGAATCTATCAAAGATTGCCTGTTCATATGCTGGAGAAAAATCTGACCATTCTATCGAAAGGTTTTTGTAAAAAAAGTCGAGTTCCCAGTTACCACCTCGCGAGCGAGTTTTCTCTGTTCTGAATTTGGTTGCAATCTTCTCAAGCTCATCAAATTTCTTTTCATAAAATAAACTATCAAGTGTACCAAAAACACCTTCCTGCTTAAGATTCCACATATGCTTACGCTTATGCAATATATCCGGAGTAATCTCTTTTGGGATAAAGTTAGGATCTGCAATCTTCTGTTCGTTTTTGATTTCCTCCGCAGAAGTTCTCTTTAGAGCAACAACAGTAAATAAAATGATTAATGCTACAATTAAGATTTTTTTCATAACATACTACCTTCCATTTTAGTACGTAAGTTCCAAGGCTAAGTGTGACAATTTCTATTATTGAGATATTTTGCGACTAAAGCTAGTTCTTTTTTAATGATTTTTGAAGGTAATGAAGGTGCGATTGGCTTTGGAATCGCTGAGGGGAGTTGCTTAACGCTTGGGAGTTAAGGGTAGCTCTGATAATTGATTTTGGCTCATTCCTGTTTTTTGTGTTAGGGACGGCAAAAAAGTGTTCCAGAAAAGTTAAAAAGTGATAATGTAAACAGTTGAATAAAAAACGTTAAGAACTAAAATGCAGCCTGTCCGAAGGATACACGTTAATAATTACAGTGAAATGTCTTTCTAATGAGGAAATATAACGATGAATAAATCTGCTCTTGTAATAAAAACTTGTTCACTTTGCTTTTTATTGTCGATTCTCATGTTACTTGTTACTTCCTGCGATTCTCAGGACTATGCAAGTAATGATCCCGTGGGGCAAATTAGCCCGCAGAGATATATAACACCGGTTAATCAAATTCTCACCCCCGTTGGTATTCAGGTGCAATTACCGGGTATAAGGCCGCAGGCAATTGCATTAAGCCCTGATTATAGTTTGCTCGCTACCTCAGGCAATACTCAGGAGTTGATTCTGATTGACCCTAAGACAGGCGATATCAAACAAAGAGCGGCTCTGCCATCAAGTGAGATTACCTCGCTCCCTGATGCTCCATCTCGTTTGCTCAAACCCGATAAATCGGGGAAGCTAAGTTATACTGGTTTGATTTTCAGCCCAGACGGAACTCGGATTTATTTATCTAATGTCAATGGAGACATCAAGGTTTTCAATGTCAGCTCTACAGGTAACGTTAATGGCTTGTTTTCTATAAAGTTGCCTGATGCTAATGCGCCGCGTCGCAGGCAACCAATTCCTGCCGGACTTGCCATATCTCGCGATGGCAAGAGGCTGTATGTAGCGTTAAATTTATCAAACAGACTTGCAGAGATTGATACCGATTCAGGTAAGGTTCTTAGAATGTGGGATGTAGGAGTTGCTCCTTACGATGTCGTTTTAAAAGGCGACAAAGTGTATGTTAGCAACTGGGGTGGTCGTCGCCCTCGCTCTGGAGACCTTACAGCGCCCGCCGGAAAAGGAACCGTAGTGCGAGTTGATCCGCTGCGCTACATTGCAAATGAAGGTTCTGTTTCTGTCGTCTCACTTAAGAAGAATGTCGATACAAAACAAATCGTCGTTGGGTTGCACTCATCTGCTATGGCTTTATCCCCAAATAAGCGTTATCTGGTTGTGGCTAATGCAGGCAGTGACACACTTAGCGTTATCAATACCAAAACTGACAAACTTATCGAAACCATTTGGGTAAAGCCCAATGCCTCCGAACTGTTTGGGGCAAGCCCGAACGCCCTCACTTTTAATTCAAAAGGTAATAGGCTATATGTAGCAAATGGAACTCAAAACGCAATCGCAGTAATTGACTTCGATCCAGGCGAGTCCGAATTTATGGGATTAATCCCTGTTGGGTGGTTCCCCGGTGCAATCACATACGACAAAACACGCAAGCAACTTTATGTTGCCAACATAAAAGGCAATGGTTCGACCTTAAATCTTAAAGACGATTCGTCTAACAAATATAACAGTAGGCAATATCATGGTACGATCTCACTTATTGGAGTGCCTAATCACAAGAGATTATCTAAATTTACTCGTCAGGTTCAAGATAACTACCGCTACCCATTGCTCAAGAAAGCGTTGCAGCGTCCACGTCCGAACCAGCCACCTCGGGCTGTCCCCCAACGGGTTGGCGAGCCATCTGTTTTTGAACATGTAATTTACATTATCAAGGAGAACCGCACCTATGATCAGGTTCTTGGTGATATTGCTCAAGGTAATGGCAATAAATCCTTATGCATCTTTGGAGAAAATATCACACCAAACCAGCATAAGATTGCAAAAGAATTTGTGCTTCTTGACAACACCTATTGCTGCGGAACTCTAAGCGCTGATGGTCATCAATGGGCAGACACTGCCTTTGCAACGGATTACATGGAAAAATCCTTTGCTGGATTTCCGCGCAGTTATCCAGACGGTATGGCTGAGAATGGTATTGATGCCTTGGCCTACGCTCCTTCAGGTTTTATATGGGATAATGTAATTTCATGTGATAAATCACTTCGTGTTTATGGTGAATTCGCCATTACTGAAACAAAGTGGAAAGACCCTGCTGCTGCAAAACCTATAACCTTCTTAGACTACTATCACAATTTTATCAACCAGACAGATCTGATAGATATTCATAGCAAGCCCTCTATTGAATCACTACGACC
>WGDE01000242.1 GCA_015493385.1 Phycisphaerae bacterium | reverse complement strand
TCTGGCTGGTTACGTGTCGGTAAGGACGGCAACGGTTCTCTATCGATTACCAATGGCGGATACGTTAGAAGCAGTGATGCAGCCTATATTGGTTATGGCACTGGTTCTGGTAGCGTAGTAGTTGATGGAGTTGGTTCAATCTGGCAGAGCTCCGACTGGCTTTATGTTGGCTATATTGGCAACGGTTCTCTATCAATCAATAACGGTGGAACTGTTATAACTAATCTTGGTTTGATTGGTTCTCAAGGTAGTACGGAGATTGATGGTGTTGGTTCAAGTTGGGACTCCGACTATTTAAGCGTAGATGGTTATTTATCAATCACTAATGGTGGAAATGTTACAAGTGATTCTGGTAACATTGGTCCCTCTTCTGGTTCTCAAGGTAGTGTGACAGTTGATGGTGCTGGTTCAAGTTGGGAGAGTTCAGATAGTCTTAATATCGGCTATAGAGGTAACGGTTTTCTATCAATCACTAATGGTGGTCATGTTGCTACAAATGACTGCTATATTGCTAAGATATCTGGTTCTCGGGGTAGTGCAACAGTTGATGGTGTTGATTCAAGCTTGGATAGTTTAGGTGATCTTAATATCGGCTATAGAGGCAACGGTTCTCTTTCAATTGCTAATGGTGGAATGGTCACTGTGGCTGGCGAAACAAGCGTAGATACAGGTGATGGCGATGGAATAATCAAATTTGAAGGAGGTTCACTTACTACAAAATCTCTTTTAGCGGGAACGCAAGAGCTAAAAGGAACAGGAATTATAAATACGAATGGGCTTGTAGCAGATTTTGATTTAGTGTTTGACTCTACACATGGGCTCAGTCAAACCTTTGTAATGAATAATTTATCTGAGCAAAATATAACAATCAACCTAGATGCTGATGACAGTGGTCTCTTAGGTGCAGGTTGTTCTGGTAGCGGTTCTATGAGTGTAACAGAGGGTATATCAGTTGCTAGTACTGTTGGCTATATTGGTTACAAGGCGGGTTCAGTAGGTAGCGTGGTAGTTGATGGTGTTGGCTCAAGTTGGAACAACTCCAGTTATCTTTTTGTTGGCAATGAAGGTAGTGGCTCTCTATCAATTACTAATGGTGGTCATGTTACAACAAATGGTCATTGCTATATTGGAGACTCTTCTAGTTCAGTAGGTAGTGTGATAGTTGATGGTGTTGGTTCAAATTGGAAGTCCCGAAGTACTCTTTTTATCGCTGATTATGGCAACGGTTCTCTCTCAATCATTAATGGTAGCAATGTTACAACTGCTTTTGCCTACATCGGTAATCATTTTGATTCTGTAGGTAGTGTAGTAGTTGATGGTGTTGGTTCAAGTTGGTATAGTTTGGGCGGGCTTGCTGTTAGTGGATACTATGGCGGTAGTGGTTCTCTGTTAATCACTAATGGAGGTAATGTTACAGGTGGTTCTATCATGATTGGTTACGGACCTGATTCCCACGGTAGTGTAATAGTTGACGGTGTTGGTTCAAGATTGGATAGTTCGGACTATCTTGATATTAGCTATAAAGGCAACGGTTCTCTCTCAATTGTTAATGGCGGAAATGTAACCAGTGATTCTGGCTGTATTGCTTACTCTCATAGTTCCCAAAGTAGTGTGGTAGTTGATGGTATTGGTTCAGGTTGGGAAATCTCGAAAGATCTCACTGTTGGTAGGGATGCCGCTGCTTCATTGTCAATTACTGATGGTGGACATGTAGCAGATGATTCAGCTGTGATCGGTAACCATTCTGATTCTATAGGTAGTGTAATAGTTGATGGCGTTGGTTCAAGTTGGGTCAGCTCCGGAGATCTCTGCGTTGGCGATAAAGGCAGTGGCTCATTATCAATAACTAATGGCGGCAATGTTTTAAGTGGTCATGGCAGTATTAGCGGATCTTTTGGCTCTGTAAGTAATGTAATAGTTGATGGTTTTGATTCAAGTTGGGCCAGCTCCAGTGATATTATTGTTGGCAATGAAGGAAGCGGTTCTCTTTCAATAACTAACGGCGGCAATGTCACAAGTAGCCACATTATGATTGGTTACATGTCTAATTCTCAAGGTAGCGTGGTAGTTGACGGTATTGACTCAAGTTGGCAGAGCTTTGGCTGGCTAGATGTTGGCATACACGGTAGTGGTTCTCTTTCAATCATTAATGGCGGAAGTGTAACAAACGGCTCTGGCTTGATTGGTTACTATTCTGATTCCCAAGGCAGTGTGGTAGTTGATGGCGTTAGTTCAAGTTGGGCTAATTCAAGCGATCTTTATGTAGGCTATAATAATAGCGGTTCTCTTTCAATTACTAATTGTGGTATCGTAATCGTTAATGGGAATCTTATAATAAGCACTAATGGAGATTCTTTTGTTGAGATGTCCACTGGTGGTATGCTTGCTTTAAGCGGTGATGCAGATTCTTCTATCACTGAATTTCTTGCACTTGTTGGTGGCAACGATGATATTCGTTTTTGGGATGAATCAATCAACGACTGGAGTAGTATTATGAATGCTACTATCGGTGATGATTATACTCTTGAGTATATATCTGATGTTAATAACGATCTCTACGAGCACACAGTCTTAACTGTTCCAGAACCTGTTACGATAATACTATTCGCTCTTGGTTGCTTGGAGATTAGAAGACGCAAGGTTCGCGCAGCGTAGTTTTTAGATAAATGGAAATCTTAAGCAGCGACTAGATTACTTTGGTTTTGGCATAAATATGGCAAATGGGATTGCTCCAAATCCGATTAATGCGGCTAGTTTGTAAGTGTTGTCCAATCCAATCTTATCGCCAAGAAAGCCAACTAGAAAAACTGTTACAGAACCGGCGATAAAGCTGATTGTCATATATATGCCATTTATAAATGAGGGCTTCTTGGATTTGATATCCTGCACTATCGCTAGCAATATTGGGCTTGATGCAAACAGAAAAAAGCCGGTTAACATTAGTATTGGAATTGATGTAATACTGTTGCTGTAGCAAAATAGAAGCATCAATATTGGGGTGGCTATGGCAGTTATAACTAGCGATTTCTTCCTGCCAATGTGATCGGAGATTGGCCCCATTACGAATACTCCGATTACTCCTGCAAGCTGTAAGAGAGATAGATATATTCCTCCTCTCCAAAGCCCTCCAGTTTCAAGGTGGAAGTATGTTGGCAAGAATGTGGTGAGCGAGGCTTTCATCAAACCTCTAAAAATGGATATTCCCAGTAAAAATATTAGAGTTGGTAGGGCTTCTCGAAGTGCGCTGCGCGAGCTAAAATCTGTTTTCTCGTGGTGAAACTCTTGTGATACATCAATATTGTGGAGACGCCAAAAAAGCAGTGCGGTAGCTACTACACCAAAGATGATAAGTCGATAGGTCCCAGCTAAGCCCCAAAATGATACAGCAGCGAGAATGATTAATGGTCCGATTGTTCTCGCAAATTCTCCGCCAATCATATACCAACTCATCGCTTTGCCAATACGGTCGCCCGCGACTTTTCTTGCGATAACCGACGCTGGAACATGAAAACAGGCCGCACTTATTCCCATTGTAAAGAGCATCACCATGAGTATGAAATATGTTGGCGCAAGCCCAAGTAAACTCATAATGACTGATGTTGCTAGTGGTGAGAAGATGATGAAGTATCGCAATTTTACTCTATCGGCGAGTAATCCAATAAATGGATTAAACAGTGATGGAAGTCTCTCTACTATCGAGAGAATTCCAGCTGCCGACAAAGACATACCTAACTTTTCTATAAGCATCGGTAAAAGTGGCGCAAGAAATGACGAGTATGTATCATGAAGGAAATGCGCAAGCGATATAAGCAATACATTACCAAATTGGAATTTGTTTTTCTTGTCGCTAGTTGTCACTTCTGTATCTCCACTTCATTTCCTTAAAAAAGAGCCCTCATCGAAATGAAGGCTCTTCTGTATCGTTTTGATTAGTAAATAAGACTTAGCCTATTGTCTTCTTTGCAGCAGCGATAACAGCATCAGTTGTAATGCCAAACTTCTCAAAGAGAGTTCCAGCAGGGGCAGAAGCGCCAAAAGAGTGCATTCCAATAAACTCTCCATTGTCTCCGATATATTTGTGCCAGCCCATTTCTATTCCAGCCTCAACAGCAACTCTTGCCTTAACGCTTGGAGGAAGAACTGAATCCTTGTACTCTTGGTCTTGCTTTTCAAATAGCTCCCAAGAAGGCATACTTACAACTCTTGCCTTGATTCCATCTGCAAGTAGTTCTTCGCTAGCATAGATAGCAACCTCAACCTCTGAACCGGTTGCCATTATAATGACGTCTGGATTCTCAACCTTGTTTAGGTTGTACGCGCCTTTGTTTACCATAGATGCAGGAGCATATCTTTCTTGGTCTAGAACTAGAAGCCCTTGGCGGGTTAGGCACATTGCAACTGGTCCGGTTGTTTCTGTAAGTGCATATTTCCAAGCTGCCACAGTTTCATTTGCATCAGCAGGGCGGAAGGTAACTAGGTTTGGAATTGCGCGAAGAGAAGCTGCTGTCTCAACAGGTTGGTGAGTTGGCCCATCTTCTCCGAGTCCAATACTGTCGTGGGTTAGGACGAAGATAGTTTTGTAGTTACTAAGTGCTGCTACTCTAATAGCACCACGCATATAATCACTAAACACCATAAAGGTTGCGTTGTATGCCTTTAGCATGCCACTGATAGCAATACCATTGCAGATTGCAGCCATTCCGTGCTCTCTGACGCCAAAGCGTAGATAGCGGCCAATGAAGCTGTCTTTCTGGAAGTCAATTGCTCCATCGAAATGCGTGTTGTTTGATGGAGTAAGATCTGCCGAACCGCCCATAACCATAGGAAGCTTTGGCATAAGAGCGTTGATTGTTTTTCCAGATGCAACTCTCGTTGCTACTGATGAGCCAGCCTCAAATTTAGGCATCTCAGCGTCGATGTCTATTCCTAGCTCGCCTGCTTGCCATTGTTTGAATTGTTTTGCTAGTTCTGGGTATGCACTTGCATACTCATCGAACATTGCGTTCCAATCAGCTTCTAGCTTTGAGCCTTTTTCAACACAAGACATATTTTGAGCAACATCGCTATCTACTTCGAAACTCTTTGATGAATCCCAGCCGAAATTCTCTTTCATGAGTTTGATTTCGTCGTTACCAAGAGGGGCTCCATGTGCAGCGTGAGAGTCTTGGAGGTTTGGAGAGCCAAAACCGATGTGGCTTCTGAGCTTAATTATCGTAGGCTTATCACTTTGAGCTTTTGCAGCCTCAATTGCATTTGTTAGAGGCTCTTGGTCGTTTCCATCACCATCAATTGTGATAACATTCCAGCCGTACGCTTCAAATCTTTTAGCAACATCCTCTGTAAATGAGAGGCTTGTATTGCCGTCAATTGTGATGTGGTTGTCGTCGTATATAGCAATTAGGTTGTCAAGACCAAGGTGGCCAGCAAGAGAACAAGCTTCTGATGCAACGCCTTCTTGGAGGCAACCATCGCCTGCTATTGTAAATACGTTGTAGTCTATTACATTGAAATTGTCGCGGTTGTAGTATGCGCCGAGATATTTTGACGCGATAGCAAGCCCGACAGCATTAGAGATGCCCTGGCCAAGCGGCCCAGTTGTTGCCTCAACCCCAACGGTGTGACCATATTCTGGGTGTCCAGGAGTTTTGCTACCCCATTGGCGGAATTTTTTGAGCTCTTCTAGTGGTAGATCGTATCCAGTCAAGTGAAGCATTGAATAGAGAAGCATTGAGCCGTGACCTGCTGATAGGATGAATCTGTCTCTATTCATCCAAGCAGGGTTTTTAGGATTGTGTTTCATCTCTTTGACCCATAGCTTAAATGCTGTTGCTGCCATTCCCATAGGCATACCAGGGTGTCCTGAATTTGCTGCCTGTACACCATCTACGGCTAGAAATCTAATTGTCTCTATGCACTTTTGTTCTAGTGGCGTATAAGCTCCAGAATTGCTAGACATAAGTTACTCCTGAAATATTAATTATCTTTTCTTTTGGTTATTTTAAATGAACGGGAATTCTTAGAGATTCCCTGATGGAGTAAGATACTTCCTTTATGCGTTTTTATCAAGGAAAATGGTATTATTTGCAACCAGAATAACGTTGAAAGCATTCTGAATGAAGTTCGGCGGATTTGATGTAGGCAATTCTTGAAATCTCGACTCTTGCAATCTCGTCCAAAGCTGATATTATTTGCCTTTGAAAACAACAATAAACATACGGAGATAACCAAGTGGATAGTCAAATGGAAGTAGATTTACTCGCGATATCACCAGAAGCAGAAAAGATAATCGAACAAGCTGGTAGAACTTGCTATATGAGCTTTGAGAAAATTGGTGCTAGTAGCGCTAGTGAGTTTATTCAGAGACTAATCAAAATGGGCCATGACTCTCCGCTTGAACATGCAAGTGCGACATTTCGCATCAGGGGTTGTTCTCGTGCTATGACTCACCAGCTCGTACGCCACAGGCTGATGAGCATCTCACAACAGTCTCAGCGTTATGTGAGCGAAGAACAGTTTGACTATGTTGTCCCAGAGAAGATTGCCAAAGAAGACCTAGAAGACTACCACAATGATATGAAGACAATTCAAGCGATGTACGTTAAGTGGCAAGAGAGAGGTCTCAAAAGAGAGGATGCGCGGTTTGTGCTGCCAAATGCGTGCTGTTCTGAGATTGTTGTGACGGCTAATTTCCGTGAATGGAGACATATCATCAAGCTCAGGGCAAGCAAGAAAGCGCAGTGGGAGATTAGAAACTTCGCTAATATTGCACTTAAGATTTTAAAAGAGAAAGCGCCAGCCTGTTTTGCAGATATGAACCAAGAAGAACTATATTGAGGAACCCCTTGAGATATCTGGATTGTTCTAAAGCTACTAATCCTTTATCTCAAGTATTATCGCGGTAATATCGTCAAACTCTTGAGCGGCTTCATCTTTCTCGTTTATTATATCCTCGAGTGATTCACGCATCTGCGCGGAATTGTCATTGCATACTGAGATAAACTCATGTGAGAAATCGAATTTTCCAGAATCTCTGCATTTGCCTATGATATCCTCTGCTCCATCAGAATAAATCAAGAGTTTATCTCCACCGTGGAGTTTGATCGATTGTGTTGTAAACTGGGTATTTTGAAAAACGCCAAGCAAAGAGCCTCTAGATTCTATGTGAGTTAGATTGTTATCTTGAGATTCTATCAATATCGGGTATGGATGGCCTGCGCGGGCAAATTTGAGTATCTTTGTTTCTATATTTAGCAAGCAATACACAGCCGTAGCAAATATTGCGTCGGTAAATCCCTGAGCAACCATCTTATTATTGAGAAGAGTGAGTACTTTATCAGGCTCAAATATTTGATAGCTATTGTCTTTTGTCTCGCGCATTTCAATAGCTTGCTTGATGAATATTGTAAGCAAAGCCGCTGGCATTGAATGTCCAACTGCATCGGCTATGTAGAATCCTATATGTTTTTCGTCAAGACGACGAATGTCGTAGATGTCGCCTGAGACGCAATCGGCTGGAAAATATATCGTCTCAAAGTTAATACCGTCTATATTTGGCAGTTTTTTGGGCAGAAAATCTCTCTGCACTACTGCCGCCATTTCTAACTGGTGTCTAGCCTCTTCATTTTCTTCTTGAGTTAAGAGGGCTAATGTTTGTTCGCCTAACATCCCTATCCTCGAAAACTTTAGTAAATTGATACGCACTATAGTTTCGGCAATAACCTGATGCTTCTTAACTGAGCTTTTATGAAGAAAATTCTTTGCAAATCATAAATAAATACAGTTCTAGACTGTTTTAATGGTCGATATATATGCAACTGACATTTTTAACATGATAAAATATGGGGAATGCTGCAATATGGATCCAACTTTGTTTTCTGGGGAATCAATGGAGTTTATGCAAGGGGCATCTCTTGTAATTGCATTGATCGTTCTTTTTCTTGGCTTGATTGGCGCAATCATAAAATTCTTTTTGTGGGTAAAAATATTGTCCAAGGCGGGCTACAGCAAGGGGTTTGCTTTTCTTCTGTGCGCACCGTTTGGAGCGTTTATAATTATGTGCATTCTTGCCTTTGGTGATTGGCCGGATGTTGGAAAATCTAAAGAGACTCCTGAAACCTCAGATGACCCTAAAATTAGTTCCTAAATATTGCAGAGCCAATGCGCAGATGAGTAGCTCCCTCTTCGATTGCAATTTCGTAGTCGTTACTCATTCCCATGCTGAGGTATTTAAATTTGGACTCGTGAAATTCTAAGTCTCTGATGTCATCAAATATTTCTTTGGCTCTTCTAAACGAGCTTCTGATACGGTCTTGGTCCTCTGTTAGCGGGGCCATTGTCATCATACCGATTAGTTGCAAGTGTGGCATTGTGCAAATTTGCTCGGCTAGATAGGTAGCTGCGCCAACTGGAACTCCATATTTTTGCGGTTCACCAGAGCAGTTCACTTGAAGATATACTTTCGGTTTCATCTGCAATTTCCCCGCAGCGGTATTAATCTCTTCTGCCAATCTAAGGGTGTCTAGAGAATGTATAGAACTCACCAAAGGTAATATTTGCTTGACTTTATTTCTTTGGAGATGGCCAATCATCTGCCAGCTGATATGACTAGGCAATGTTGGCTTGCGTACTTCTGCGTTGGTTTCTAATATAAACTTGGCTACTTCCTGAGATACCTGTTTTAGATGTGGAATTCTATTCTCACCAAAATTGCTATAGCCAAGTTTTACTACCTCGCAAATCTCCTCGGCAGTAGCGGTCTTGGTGACTATAATCATCTCAACAGATTCTCTAGAACGACCAACTCTTTTGCAGGCGTTTTCTATATTCTCTTCAACGATTTTTAGATTTTCAGCAATATTTGACATGCTAATAGTAGGTCCTAACTAAGGGAGGAATTTATTTATATTTGCAAGTTTCTCTGGTAGATACTCATTTACAACAAAATCAAGCCCGTGTTTGGCAAACGCCTGTTGCTCAACACGAACTCCCATCTTTAGCATCTGATTAATTGAAGCTTGCCATCTTTTGTGGTACTTCACGAACGGATCGTTCTTTAGAGCATCTTTTGCTCTTTTAATGTCTACCTCTTTTAGTGGGTGAGTTGGAAGCTTGTAGTCAATAACATCTTGAGGTGTTACACCAAGAAAGCTTGCCTTTGGTACACAGAAGTATTTATTCAGATGTGCGGCATTACCGGAGCCAACCTTTAGCGTGCGGTAAATGTTGAAGTATCCGTATGGGTCACCATCAACAAATGCGTACACTGGAATCTTGAGGTTGTCAGAGAGCCTTCTTATAAATCTCCTACAAGCTCTTGTAGGAACGCCACCCATGCTAACTAGGATACAGTTATTTTTGTCCCAGAAGTCGTACTTTACAAGCCTTTGAAACATACCAGCAGTTTCAATCGCTAGAATATATTTTGCTTTACTTTGAAACTCCAGCCCTTCAACGTCAACTGGGATAGAATAAGCTCCAGAGCCAAACTTGGTGCAGTCAATCTTTAGTTTGTTCCCCTTGCCATCTTTGTCTATTACGATTAGGTGACCTGCAATATCGCCGCCTTTTTCTTCAGGTACAAACTTGAGTTGTTCGCGATTAATGCCAAATGTCGCCTCAACATCATCCATGATTGTATCTGATTCTGTTTGTTCTGAAAAACCAGCTTTACCCCAGTTTTTCGATATGTAGTACGCCTCCCTTTTGGTTGCCATATCATCTGTGTCAATAAGCTCTTTGGAGAGGGCCATCATCTTGAGTGTCTGCGCGAATGTTTTTACTGTACTAACAGTTAGAGTACGAAGTTTATTCTTGCCGAGCATTTCGAAGTAGCCTTTTTTCTCGTGGTATTTCACGTTACTCAAAGAGCGAATCGGAGTGGTCATTGTCGGCTTTTGGGATTTTAGTATTTTGTTATGAATGCTTCTTGCTGAATCTTCAAGTTTTTTTGAAACTTCAGTATCTTTAACAACCATCTCTATCTCCGAGAATCCAGTAGGGCAGATCTAATAAATGTCTTTAGTATGGATTGGCGTGATTTTATTTGATTTCACATCCATGTATAATGCTTAGTATTTTAGATAAAAATGTGGCTATTGGCAAGTAACATTTTTGTCTAAGTTTATTCCATCTATGGTTCTAGTTTATTGCATGTATGTGCATTATGACTTTACGCGACCGTGGACCGTCAAACTCGCAAAAGTAAATTCCCTGCCACAGGCCCAAGACAAGCCTGCCATTGCTTATCAGAATACTCTCAGAGGCGCCAACTAGGGAACTTTTAACGTGTGAGTCTGAGTTTCCCTCGCAGTGCTTGTATCCATTCGCATCTTTTGGGAAAACCCTGCCAAGCGTCAAGAGGATATCATCTTGAACATCTGGGTCTGCATTTTCGTTAATCGTTATCGCCGCAGTAGTGTGTGGGCAAAATATATGTACTTGCCCTTGTTTAACGTTATGCGCATTTACAAACTGCTCAACTTCTCGAGAGATATCAATCATCTCGCAGTGGCGATTTGAACTAACATCTATTGTCTTTTC
>WGDE01000241.1 GCA_015493385.1 Phycisphaerae bacterium | reverse complement strand
GGTCCGGCTGTTATATTTGAAAGTCAAGAAGAGGCTTGTGAAGGCATCTTAGCTGGTAAGGTTAAAGCTGGTGATGTTGTGGTTATTCGCTATGAAGGACCTAAGGGAGGCCCTGGAATGCAAGAGATGCTTAGCCCAACAAGCTACATAATGGGGGCTGGTCTTGGAGAAAGTGTTGCCCTCCTTACTGATGGACGCTTTAGCGGTGGAACTCACGGTGCATGCATCGGACATATCAGCCCTGAAGCTGCGGTAGGAGGTCCTATTGGATTAGTCAAAGAAGGAGATATCATTGAAATCGATATCCCAAATAATAGCATTGAGATTAAAGTTTCAGATGAAGAGCTTGCAGGCCGCAAGAAAGATTGGACTGCTCCAGAGCCAAATATCAAGAAAGGCTACCTTGCCAAATATGCTTCAATGGCAACAAGCGCAGATACAGGCGCTGTCCTAAAATGGAGTAATTAAACTAAATATAATAGGGACTCTCGTTTGGGAGTCCCCTTTTCGAGAATGAATCAATGAGTCAAAAACAATATCCATGGTATGTTGCAGGGTTGCATTTTCAATGTATTGAGTGCGGCAATTGCTGTAGTGGTCCTGAAGAAGGCTACATCTGGACAACAGATGAAGAAGTTAAGATGATCGCAGAGAAACTGGAGATGAAAGTAGATGAATTTAGAAATAAATACATTGCAAATAAAGGCTCTAGGCAAACAATAATTGAAGAGCCTAAAAGTAAAGACTGCATTTTCCTTTGCGATAGAAATGGCACGCGTGGTTGCAGTGTATATGATGTTCGTCCAAACCAATGTAGAACTTGGCCTTTCTGGGATATGAATCTAGAGTCTCCTGACGATTGGAATTTTGCTGGGCGAAACTGCCCTGGTATTAATAATGGACGTCTCTACACCTATGATGAAATTGAACAACGCAGAACGCAGAAAAAGTGGTGGTAATTTCAAGGTGGAAATCAAAGACCATATAATCAATGAAGTCGGAAAGATATACAACTGGATCGATAAACAGATAGGAGCGAATGCAACCGAAAACAACAGATGTGACGGTTGCGGAAAATGTTGCGATTTTGAGAAATTCGGACACAAACTCTACATTACAAGCCCAGAGTTAATCTATTTTAAAGCCAAAGTTGGCATGGGCAATTTGAAGACAATGCCAGCTGGGGTCTGCCCATATCAAAGCAACAATAAATGTACTGCGCATAAATATCGCTTTGCCGGTTGCAGAATTTTCTTTTGCAAAGCAGACGAAGATTTCCAGTCGAAACTCAGCGAAGAAGCAATTTTAAAATTCAAAGAAATTTGCAAGAAAGAAAACTTACCTTACGAATACACAGAACTTGCAAGTTCATTAAATGCTATTGCCTCAGATATAGACTAACCACTCTCTAGGATAGCACTAGCCACACTATACAAGAGCTTCATTACATTTGCTGTAGCAGCTACCTTTAGTTTTAAGGAAGAGGAATGTTTTTTTCTGGGATTCTAGGATCTATGTATTTAACCTTCCCCTGAATCGTGCCATATCTTTCGTAGAAACCATAGATCTTTTTGAGTTTCTCAGATTCACTCGCCTCGAGATACACACTTGCCTTGCCGACAGGAGAGCCCCACCTAATCCTAGTGCCATCTTTTGCAACTAAAGTCAGCTGAGATTTATCAACCTTTCTACTACCATAATCTTTGACATCGATATATGAAATCTCAGATAATAGCGGTTTTTCATGACCTCTCTTAGCATCCATGGCCTGAAAGACTTCGACAAGCTTAATTGCCGCATCAATATCATCGCCACGCCAGATCTCACCTGCTATTGGCTTCTTATGTTTGGCCTTCTTAAATCCTTTAACCTCGACAATATGTAATTGTGGCATTGAAACATATCGTAGTAAGTACAAATCCTTGTCTACGTAGAATTGCTTACCTCTACCAAAATCAAGATACACTACTGGTTTTCTATATTTACTGCTTATCTCAATACCATTATATTTTGTTGAGACTCGTAGACTCGCAGAATCAAACCACTCTACATTTTTGAGAATTTGGTATACTTTACTCGCGGTTTCGTCATCAATAGAGAGACCGCAATTATCATAAGCAACCTCAACACTCTTGAAGATTCTGTTCTCTAGTTCATGATTAACCCACTCAGGTTTGTCTACAAGTTTCATGTATGTATCA
>WGDE01000240.1 GCA_015493385.1 Phycisphaerae bacterium | reverse complement strand
GCGCAAGAGCATCTGCCGTTATAACAGCGCAGCCAAGTTCTTTAAATTGAGCAGCAACAAAACTCTTACCGCTAGCCACCCCGCCAAGTAATCCAATGACGGGTTTTTCTTTAAAATTCTCCATACGTCAATATTAAGGGATATTGAAAATACAAGCAAAATAAATCCCGCCACTAAATAAGCCCCCCCCCTAAGGCATAAAATTCACACCTAGAAAGGCTAGGCGACTCAATCTAAAGGGTTAGCTCTAATAATTGCTTTTGAGTAGCAAGTAGAAAATTCTTGTCCTCCAGCAAGGAAGATAAATCAGCCTTATCCGTAGATAAGGTGCCTTTTGTCTGACGTAGTTCGGCGACAAAAAGGTTCGCTTGTCTGCCAAAATGAATTTTTAGAGGTGCCCTTAAGTTTAAATTCAAAGAATCTATCATCAATATCATCTAATATGATTGTCGCATCAAAAACAAACACTATAATAGTCCACAAAGACAAAGAATGTTTTGCCAATTAGGCAATTAACGAAGCTTAATAAATCGTCCAGATGACGGAGATATTATAGATGACTAACAATCAATGGCGCAGTTTCAACGGTGGAAAGTGGCAAGATGAAATACTAGTTAGAGATTTCATTCAGGCAAACTACAAGCCATACGAAGGCGATGAAGCTTTTCTCGAAGGTAGCACCGCTAGAACAAAAAAATTATTCGCAAAAGTCGAGAACCTCTTAAAGCAAGAACAAGAAAAAGACGGTGTTCTCGATATTGATGTAGACCATGCATCTAGTATTCTAGCCTACGAACCCGGCTATATTGACAAAGACAATGAATTGATTGTAGGCCTTCAAACTGATGCCCCACTCAAGAGAGGGGTCAGCCCTTTCGGTGGCATTAGAATGGCAAAGGCCGCGTGCCAAGCATACGGATATACGCTCAACCCGAAAATTGAGGATATCTTTCTAAACTATAGAACAACACATAATGACGGTGTATTTCGAGTGTATACAAAAGAAATGCGGGAAGTACGCCGTAGCGGTTTAATTACGGGCCTTCCTGATGCATACGGTCGAGGTCGTATCATTGGAGACTATCGCCGCGTTGCCCTGTACGGTATGGATAGGATTATAGAACAGAAACGCCTAGACAAAGCAGAACTTGGCAAAGGTGTTATGAATCAAGACACAATCAGGCTAAGCGAAGAGCTATACAGTCAGATTTCTTTTTTAGAGCGACTTGTAAAAATGGCAGCCGCCTATGGATTCGATATTACAAAACCTGCGACCAACGCTCTCGAAGCTGCGCAATGGACATACTTCGCATATCTTGGCGCAATAAAAGAGCAAAACGGCGCTGCGATGAGCTTTGGCAGAGTCTCTACTTTCCTCGACATTTACTTTGAGAGAGACTTCAGCGAGGAAACGCTAACCGAGTCTGGTGCGCAGGAGATAATAGACGACCTTGTAATCAAACTCAGGCTTGCGCGTCAGCTGCGCACACCAGAGTACAACGATCTATTCGCTGGCGACCCGACTTGGGTAACAGAAGCTCTCGGCGGTATGGGCGAAGATGGTAGAACTCTTGTCACAAAAACTTCTTACCGAATGCTAAATACGCTCAGAAATTTAAGCCCCGCCCCAGAGCCAAATATCACAATTCTCTGGAGCAAAGATTTACCTCAATCATTCAAAGACTTCTGCTCAAAGATAAGTATTGAAACAGATTCAATTCAATATGAAAACGACGATGTGATGCGTCCAATCTTTAGTGACGATTATGCAATCGCATGCTGCGTTTCTGCAATGAAGCTTGGAGAGCAGATGCAATTTTTTGGCGCAAGAGCAAATCTAGCAAAGCTTCTCTTAACTGCAATAAACGGCGGCAAGGATGAGTTTAGCGGCGAATATATCGCTCCCAAATCAAGTCCTCTTATTGGAAAGAAATTAGACTACGAAGAAGTAATAGAGAAATTCTACGAATATATGGACTGGCTCTGCGAGATCTATGTCAACACCATGAACGTAATCCACTATATGCACGACAAATACGCATACGAGAAACTCCAAATGGGCCTTCACGACACTCTAGTCGAGAGGTTCATGGCGTTTGGAATTGCAGGGCTATCCGTAGTAACAGATTCTCTTAGCGCAATTAAATATGCCAAGGTTGAACCGATTAGCAACGCTGATGGAATTATAACCGACTTTAAGATAGAAGGCGACTTCCCTAAATATGGCAACGATGATGATAGAGTTGATTCTATCGCAGTTAAGATAGTTGAGGACTTTTACAATCGCCTCAAAAAACACCCAACATATAGAGACGCAAAACATACCGTATCAATCTTAACAATAACCTCAAACGTTGTGTATGGCAAAAAAACTGGCTCTACTCCAGACGGCAGAAAAGCAGGAGATCCATTCGCACCAGGGGCAAACCCAATGCACAACCGAGACCTTGATGGAGCGCTAGCATCTCTTAACTCTGTATCAAAATTGCCGTACAGCTGTTGCAAAGATGGTATATCCAACACCTTCACCGTCACACCAGATGGCCTAGGCTGCGCAATGAAAGATAGAACTACAAACCTATCAAATATTATCGATGGTTATTTCAAGCAGAACGGCCACCACATAAACATCAACGTTCTTGATAGAGCTAAACTAATAGACGCAATGGATAAGCCAGAGAAATATCCAAATCTAACTATAAGAGTCTCTGGATATGCAGTGAATTTTCATAGACTAACTCGCTATCAGCAGCAAGAGGTAATACAAAGAACTTTCCACGGAAAGATGTAGCTTAACTTAGAGAAAAACTATTTATGTCTGAGCAAGAAATAATTGGACACATACACTCAATAGAAACGCTAGGGACTCTAGATGGCCCTGGTACTAGATGTGTTGTATTTATGCAGGGGTGTCCGTTGCGATGCGCGTATTGCCATAACCCAGACACTTGGAAGTTTGGCAGCAAAAATAAAATGAGCGCCGCCAATTTAGTCAAAAAAATATCTCGATACAAAAACTACTTCTCCAAGAAAGGTGGCATTACAGTCTCTGGTGGAGAACCGCTCGCCCAAGCTAAATTTGTAAAAGAAGTTTTTAGATTATGCAAGCAGGAAAAAATTCATACCGCACTTGATACTGCCGGTTCTATCGTTAACAAAGAAACTATAGATTTGCTAGATTACACCGACCTAGTTCTTCTAGACATTAAACATACCGACCGCGAAGAATATAAGAAACTAACCGGCGCAGACATTGAAACAACAATGGAATTCTTAAACATCATAGATGAGAAGCAAATTCCATTTTGGCTGCGCCAAGTTATAGTCCCAGAGATTAACGACTCACCAAAGCAAATGCAAAAACTTGCGGATATATTGCAAAGCAAAAGCTCCCTCGAACATATTGAACTTCTCGCATACCACGATATGGCCCGCCAAAAATGGCAACAGCTCGGGCTAGACTACCCTCTTAAAGACACGCACCCGCCAACGAAAGAATCACTAGAGAAATTAAGAAACATCCTAAAAGAACATAACCTGCCTATCAGCTTCCCTGAATAGGCCATTAAATGGTGGCAATGCTTCGTTAAAAAACCGTTTAGTCTTAAATGTATTCATATAGAAAAAGACCACCTACACTACAAAGAGTACAGATGGCCCAATAGATACTTTTAGACTTCTACGTCAACAATATGCTACATTAGTGACCTACAGTCAAGACAAGATCGTCAACTGAAATATCAGAGCTAGTACTATTGTTGTCAAATTCAATAGTATTCCAGCCTTGGATATCATACGAAGTGTCAATATTGTAATAATACCAAGATGGTTCTGCCGGCACGTTGAAGTACGTACTAGAGTCGGTACCAATCGTATTAATTCTAAGCACTCCAGAAGATATTGATGAATTTGCAATTCCATAAGATGCGAAAGAACCGCTCGTACCATCTGAGTAGAGAATTGCAGAGGAAGAGCTTGTTAGATAGTCTCCATCATACTTCATTGTCCATGTTGCTGGATCTGTTCCACCTGCAAGAGCCCCACCATCATAAGCATAGAAATAATCGGTGTCATAATCTGCGTCAGCAGTGCCAGTTAGATCGCCAAATAGTAGCGGTAGCTTAGATTGATTGTGCAACCCAACGTGAAGAGAATCCGTTGAATTATCATCAATATACAATCTAGCCATGCCACCAGAAACAGTAATTCTTAGCTTATGGAAGCTAGGATTACTGGCATCGCTATCTAAGACAGCATATCCGCCAAGACCGTATAGAGCCGCTCTATTCTCTCCACCTTCTTGATAAACACGAACCATCCACCATGTATTATCTTGCGGACAAGCATACATAGTTGCCGCGCTTTGTAACCCTTGCGTATCAACAGAGACTAACTTCATATTCCACTCTACCGTATAGCCGGCATATGAATCAAGATAGATACGACCAGAACCAGTAGAGCTAAGCGGCAGAGAGTTACCGTTCAATTTAACATCAACATCGCTAGAATTCGCAAAACCCGCATCGCTCCTAACCTGGAGCTGCATATTACAAGAAGCGTCAGTAGCGTCTGCTATGTACATAGGTACAGAACCAGATGCACCTTGGGCAACAGATAGGCTCTGTTCACCTGGCAACACGAAATCATAATGCAAGTAACTAGCCACATTTGAGTTCATTGTATCTGCAATCGCATCATAATAACCTCTAGCAGTTGTTGTGTATATCTTTCCCTTTGGTGCAAGAGTGCTCAATTCTCCAATATAGTTAAGCCTTGGCATTGGAGCAAATCTAACATCATAGTTAAAACTGTATATACCATCAGCTCCCTCTTGCAACCAGGTCATAGCTCTAGCATAATAACTCTCTTCATAAGAACGTTTATACTTTGCTACGCTATCGGTTACACGGCTTTCATCAAGTGAAGGATAGACTGGGATATTGTAATTGTGAGCCAGATTGATGCTATAATCTGGATCATTATGGCGCCAGTATCCTGTAGGCAACCAAAGATCAACTAAACCATCAGCCATCCATTGCTCTAAATCAATACCAATAGCACGACAGAAATCAACATCATCTGGCGTACGGATTGCGAGTAGAATAGGCTTACCTCTACTAGTGCCCTGCGTAACCAACATATTGTGGATATCAGTCACAAGATCTGTCATATACCCGCGTTCTGTATCGTTACAAACGCCACCATCTGCGTGGCTCTTGAAGAATACTGGGTGTCGGAAAAAATCCAACAAGACACCATCGATATCGTAATTCTGACAAACTTCTTGAACATAGCTATAAGCTAAATCTCGTATCTCTTGATGAGTGTAATCTACCGCTGTCCAAGAGCCATTAACTGGTGGATTAGTCTCTGTACCCATTAACCACTCAGGGTGGTCAGTTTTAAGCTGCGGTCTAAATGAAGCATAATTGCGGTCATGGGTATCATTTAAACGCAATGTCCAGAATATTTCCAAATCATTATTTCTACAGAACTCAACCGCCATCTTCAAGCTGTCTGTACCTTGGTCGATAAAGTCCTGCGTTTTATTATTTGTTAGATCAACATCAGTATTGGTTGTACTGTTAAAAACTTCTCCGGTTGTTGTGTTATGCGTAAAATAACCAAAACCCGAACTCCACGTACAATAGAAGACTGTATCAACTTCGCTACCGGCATCAACAAGATGAGTAAATCTACAATCCCAGAAGTTCTGCTTAGTTGCATTGTTTATGTAGTAAACCATATCTGCGCCATCATTATCAAATATGATTCTACGCTTCCTAAAGTTTGCAACTACCGTTGTATCCTCACCTGAAGTAGTAAAGGTTGTGGTAGGGTCTTTAGCATCGGCAATTGTTCCTGAACCAGATTCTATAGTCCAATTCTCAAAGAAATAACCTCTAGGGGCAGCACTAAAATCTACACTAATACCAACAGTAGAGCCACTAACATAGTTACCGTCGCCATCACCATCTGTGACGGTCAAAGTATAGCTACTGCCACCACCACTAGTAATAGTGACAACAACATCGTCACTAGCAGTTGCGCCGTCATCATCTGTTACTGTCAGAGTAATAGTGTGAGTACCAACTGAGTAATCGCTCTTGGCAAAACTTGAGGCTGTGCTAAGAACAGTAGCTCCTTCTTTCCATTCATAAGAAGAGATACTTCCATCGCCATCTGAACTACCAGAAGCATCAAGAGTAACACTTGTACCTTCTGTTGCAGTTTGGTCGCTACCAGCATCAGCGACTGGAGCAACATTCGCTGGTGAGTTAACTGTCACAACAACATCATCACTAGCAGTTGCGCCGTCATTATCTGTTACTGTTAGAGTTATAGTATGAGTGCCGACAGTAAAGTCGCTCTTGGCAAAACTTGAGGCTGTGCTAAGAACAGTAGCGCCTTCTTTCCATTCATAAGAAGAGATACTTCCATCACTATCTGAACTACCAGATGCATCAAGAGTTACACTTGTACCTTCTGTTACAGTTTGATCTGCGCCAGCATCGGCGACTGGAGCAACGTTAGTCGGCGGTGTACTATTTGGTGCATAAGCACCATTGCCTGTAAAATAGATATAGTCGATATATGTAGTACCAACAAAACTGCCACTCAAACAACCAAACTCAAAGAATGAACTTGTGTTGGTATAGGTGCCGCTGTACTGCGTTTGATAAACTCCATCAAGATAGAACTTGTAATACTCACTACCAGAATCTTGCGTAATACGAAGAGTATGGTATGAATCGGTTAAGTCTGCAGTTGTAACATTGCCCTTACCGTAAACGTAAACTGAAGATGGGCCAATCTTAACAATCTGGCGTTTGTCTGCAGGATTATCATCAACGCTTACTAGGTTAAACCCAAAATGAT
>WGDE01000239.1 GCA_015493385.1 Phycisphaerae bacterium | reverse complement strand
TAACCATCGTCACTTGCATCAAGGGCGACCGTTACCGGGCTATTAAAGGCTGTTTCTACATCAACATCATTTGCAGTAGGAGGATAGGTAGTAAATGGATCGTCACTAACCAAAGAAAAATACTGCTGCGAGTTTACAAGAGAGCCCTTGTAGCTAATCTCAACCTTATAAACACCCGCCTCAGGAGCGTCAATATAGACCTGCTCAACATTATCGATGACATTATCTCCCTTTGTCGCGGCATTGGTTGGATTAACAGGATCCAAAATATACGGCATATAAACAACACTGCCGTCTGGAGAGATAACTCGCAAATCCAAATCGTTAATCAAACGAGGTGAGGGATTGTCAAGCCCAGTCAGTGCAGTAGCGGCAGGGTCTGTCCAGCAGATAGTAACCCTTATTGGCGCAACCCCTTCGCAGGAGATATCATAACTCAAGTGAGTTATCGCATCTGTGAGCAAGCCCTCCCTAATACGGTCTTGAGCTATTGCATCTGCGGCGGCTTTTGTATTCATCAAACCCCATCCAAATTTATAATCTGGTCCTACATTTCCAAGATCGTCCGCAGTATGAATGATTAGACACTTGAGTGTGCTAGACCTCATATAGCCACCTGGGTTAATCTGCCCGTAATAATCAATTAGAAGCATCGCAGAGCCCGATGCGTTCGGGCTAGATACGCTTGTTCCGCTCATCCACCTGTAATCTGAATTATTACCATTATCGCAGGAGTAGAGACTACTGCCATTGGCGACAATATCAGGCTTGATTCTTCCATCATCTGTTGGTCCATAACTGCTAAAATCGGTCATAGTCGCCTGCGCAAGACTGCGCGAACCGCCATTAACAGCATCATTAACCGCCCCAACAGTCATCACATTCTTAGCTCCAGCATTAGTTGCTATCGTATCGAAACCACCATGATCCCAATTATCAGCATAGGGATCGCTACTACTATCGTAATTCTTTGTCTTCCAACTGCCGTCATAATACTTAAATGACTCCCCCTCTGCAGGCCCATCATCATTGCGATCATTTCCCGCCGATTTAAATGGAAGCCAATATGGCGCATCATAGCAGATTTGGTCCCACAAACTGGCATCTTCATCGTATTGACCAAAATTATCACTCTCCCTATTACCCCAAGTTCCATACCAAGTCCATTCGCCATTATCCTCATTCCAGCCACTAGTAATGCCGTAAGAATGGTTTGAAACTTGTATTTTACCCGCCTCGCCTGCTACGCTCATCGCGGCAGCGGCCATCTCAGCCGCATCATCGTTCCAGTCGTAAGAATCGATATTTACATTAGGAGCCATTCCTTTAGCCGCTGCAACTACACCAGAGGCACCTATCGTCCCGCCAACATGTGTTGAGTGATAATTGCTCACGGCTCCATCTTTGACAACCACACGCGAGCCAAACTCCTGATGAGTAGAGAGAACACTACCAGCATCCCAAACTCCCACCGTTAGACCAGTGCCATCACTATTGTATGGCGCACTGCGCACCAAATCGGCAGTTGTCGAAATAGCTGCGTTTTCATTTTGGGTAGTATAATAGATAGGTTTGCCATTTCTAATTGCCATAAGCTCAATAACTCCAGAGCGGCTTTGAAATCTCACCTTTTGAGAATGCGCACGGGCCCATTCTTTCGCAATCTTTTTCTCACTTAAAAATTTACTTCGAAGCTGTGACACTTTGCGAGCACGAAACTGCTTTCTAGCAAGAGAGATTTTAGGATGTTTCGGAAGCTTCGAGGTTGCCATGCGAGCTTGAGTCTGACTCTGCAAAACAGCTAATAAAATAACGAGAATAACCGTTCTAGGTATAGACTGCCCCAGTATAGTCTTAGAATATTTCGTAAAAATCATACAATTAACACCCAAACACTTCATCAATATCCCTAAAATCATAGTTAGCTACCACCTTATTATATGGGCTTTGAATATTTAGAGCCACTTTTTTTCATAATAAGCCCCAAAAAGAGCTCGCTTGAAAGCTTGAATTAGCCCCCCCTTACGGCTAGAATGGCGAACTTAAGCAGCTAAAGCTATGTTAATAATATTTCAGTCAGGATAAATAATGCTCATAAATACAATTGCCCAAGGAAGTTACCAAACAAATAGCTATGTACTCAGAAGAAATGAGCACAGCAAAGACTGTATCGTCATAGATACCGGTATGGTGAATACACAATTACTTGCATTTCTTGAAAATAAAGACCTAACACCAGTCGCTCTATTGCTGACCCATGGCCATCTGGACCATATTCAAGGCACTACCGATCTACGCAAAAAATATCCTGATATCACGGTTGCGATCCATAAAGATGACGCGCAGATGCTAACAAATAGCGAAAAGAATATGTCTAAGCTAACCGAAATCTTTGATTTATTCGAAACCGAACCTGCCGATATTCTGCTAGAACACGGCGACAAGCTCAATTTTGCCTCAATTGAACTCAACGTTATTCACGTACCGGGGCACACTCCTGGCGGCGTATGCTTCTACGCAGAAAGCGAAAAAAGTATATTTGTCGGTGATTGTATCTTTGCAGGTTCGGTCGGAAGGACTGATTTTCCAGGCTATGCGCAGGCAAAATGCCACAATCAATTAATAACAGGTATAAAAGAAAAAATTCTCACGCTAGATGAAGAAACAAAGCTATATTGCGGTCACGGGCCTTCAACTACTTTGCGCTGTGAGAAAAAACATAACCCTTTTTTAAATGGTGACATACCTGAACGTGGTTAGAGAAGATCTTGGGATAATTGATGCAAATATCTCCCAAAGCACACATATATGATCTAACTCTATATATAAAAGACACTTACACGACTACAAGACCTCAAAAATACTAGCAATTTAGCAATGTGAAGTTAGCTCAGAAATGTTTATTGTGATTTTTTTCACGTTTAGATGGCTTTTTATTCACATTTTTATTGAAATGATTTTTATGATTTGGTAGATTTTCTACTATATGCTATTATTACGCGATTAAAGTAAACTAAACAGGAATTTATTGGAATTTAGTACCATGGAAATTAAAGCATTTAAGGCATACAGATTCAATAAAGCAGTAGTTGGCAATGACGGAGACTGCATTGCACCACCTTATGATGTAATTAACGCCGAACAACAGGATCAGCTTTACGCAAAAAACGATTTTAATATGGTTCGTATTATCAAGGGCAAAGAAACTGATAGCGATAGCGAATCCAACAACAAATACACAAGAGCGGCCCAGAGTCTAAACAGATGGATTGAACAGGGCGCACTCAAGAAAGATGAAAAGGATACCATCTATGCCTATGTACAAAACTTCACCGCGGCTGGTGAGAATTTCACGAGAAGTGGATTTATCGCTCTTGGAAAACTCGAAGAGTTTGGCACTGGCGTTCAACCACATGAGAAAACTCTTGATGGACCAAAGGCCGACAGACTAAATCTAACCCGTGCAACCCAAGCACAATTTGGCCTTATCTTTATGCTCTATGATGATAAAGAGCAAATTGCTGACAAAATCATCAAGGAAGCT
Organism: Phycisphaerae bacterium; assembly: GCA_015493385.1. GTDB lineage: Bacteria > Planctomycetota > Phycisphaerae > Sedimentisphaerales > Sedimentisphaeraceae > S145-28. Next base: position 2,147 of record WGDE01000239.1, on the reverse strand, counting down.
ACAAAGAAAGAAGCTCTAACCGAGTTCGTAGATGAGGAAAATGTCTCCCATGCGATATACGCCATTGACGACCCTAACGATATCGCCGCGATAGAAGAGATGATAAATGACAAAGAAGCTGTTATCGCCGATGGTCACCATAGATACGAAACAGCACTTAACTATCGCAGAGAAAGCCAAAACCCAAACGCTGACTACAGAATGATGACCTTCATCAACATGCACAATGAAGGGCTTGTGGTATTACCAACCCACAGGCTTGTTGGCGACCTTGAGAATTTTGATATGGCAAAACTCATCAAAGACCTTGAAAATGAGTTTGAGATTACAACGCTAGCATTTAGCGATGAAGATTCAAAGATTGCTGCTAAAGACAAAATGTTTGAGCTAATGAAAGCAGATTTTGATGCCGGCAAGAATAGCTTTGGTGTATATGGCAAAGACGGCGCATTCTATAAGGTTACATTAAAGAGTAGCGACTCGATAAAGCAGGCATCGCCAGACCTAAGCGCAGCCTCGCAATCGCTTGACGTCTCGGTATTGCACACTCTTATTCTCGATAAGATTCTTGGAATTGGAGAAGCTCAGCTAGCTAGCCAAAGTAATCTCAAATACATTAAGGACATTGGAGATGCTATAACAGACTCAATCGAAGCGATTGATAGTGGAGACAAACAAGTCGTATTCTTCATGAACTCAACTAAAACACAACAGGTTAGAGATGTTGCAGCGGCGGGCGAGAAGATGCCTCAAAAATCAACATTCTTCTATCCTAAAGTATTCACTGGACTTACAATTAATAAACTCTAACTGATAAGGGAAGACCCTTAAGATTTATGCAAAATCTTAAAAGGAGATACATAAAATGACAGACTGGAAAAATCCACCAAAACTATTTATACCTGGGCCGGTTCACGTTCTTGACGAGGTTTATCAACAGCTTGCACGCCCAACTCTTGCGCATAGAGCTAAAGAGTACAGCGACCTCCACGGTGAAACAGTAACTCTTCTCAAGAAGATTCTCTTCACTGAGCAAAATGTATTCATCTGTTCATCTAGTGGTTCTGGTGGATGGGAGACCGCAGCAAGAAACCTCATCAGTGATGACGAGACAGTGCTATGCTGTATGTGCGGTGCGTTTAGTGATAAATGGGCGAGCGTATTTGCTCTAAACGGCAAAAAGGTTGAAGAGTTAAAAGTGGAGTGGGGCCAAGCTGTTACAGCCGAGATGATTGACGAGAAACTCTCAAACGGAAACTACGCAGCAATCTCTCTTGCGTATAACGAGACGAGTACTGGCGTAACAAATCCGCTTGAAGATATTTGCAAAATGATGCAAGAGAAACACCCAGAAGTTTTGATTCTTGTAGACTCTGTTAGTGCGATGGTTGGTTTACCGATCAAGTTTGACGAATGGAAAATAGATATGACTTTTGCATCTGTCCAAAAAGCATTCTCAATTCCGCCTGGAGTTGCAGTATTTGCTGTTAGCGAGAGAGCAATGGCAAAGAGCAAAACAGTCTCAAATCGCGGCTACTATTTTGACTTACAACAGTACGCAAAGAACGCAGCAAAAGACCAGACTCCAACAACACCTGCAATACCGCAGATTATGGCTCTCAACTACCAATGCAATAGATTAGTTGCAGAAGGAATGGAAAATGTCTGGGCAAGACACAAAGAGATGGCAGATTTTGTACGAGATTGGGCAAAGAAAAACTTCGGTCTCTTTGCACCTCAAGAATATGCATCTAACACTCTAACAGCGATTGCAAATACTAGAGGTATTGACATTGCATCTCTTATAAAGACGATTAAAGAAAAACACAACCTTCTCTTTGGCAACGGTTATGGTTCACTAAAAGAAAAGAATTTCCGTATCGCCCACATGGGAGATATGGACATGGAATCTCTAAAGCAGCTCCTATCTTATATTGACCAAGAGATTAACTAGTCGTCCCTGAAAAATTACTTAAGCTCTTATATCAAAGAGGTTTACATTTATTTAATATGTGGTATAATTGCAAGCTAATAGATAAAACACTCTAAAACCTTGCAATATAAGGGCATGTTATGAAGTCTAAAACAGATAATCAGGGAAGATTATTCCAGCAGTTACTTATTGATCTAATAAATATCAACCACCC
>WGDE01000238.1 GCA_015493385.1 Phycisphaerae bacterium | reverse complement strand
TTATAGAGATCTTCTTGCTGAGGCAAAATTGGTTGACGGAGCGGAGCAGTTTTCGAGCGAGCCAGAAGTTGAGAGCTGGAGCGATAGGTAAAAGCGATTAATTAAATACGTTAGGACAACACATGACAATCCAAGAGAATATAGAAGAGTTGCGAGGCGATGAGATGGAACCAATGCAAATCATCGTTAAAAACTTAATTGGGGGTAGTGAATAATGTCTACTATATATATAAGTCCAACTGGTAATGATGCTACAGGCGACGGCTCTAGCGGTAATCCTTACAAGACATTAACTAAGGGGTACGCCTCTGCTTTCTCTGGTGATACTGTGCAGATGTCTTCTGGAACTTTTGATTTAGCAGACGAGGCAACAGGTTATGTGCTATTTAATGCCAATAAGAATATCACATTTAAAGGAGAAGGTAAATCTGTAACGTCTATTGTATCTACAGCATCAAAATCATACACATTTTACATAAGGTATGTCTTCAATAGCAATATTGTCTTTGAAGATGTAGAGATTCAAACAAATGCAAATAGTATGTTCTACCATTTTCAGTCAGACATCACCGGAGATCAGCACTCGGCAAATCTTTATATCAACTCTGCTCGTCTTGAAATGACTGGTGGGTCAGGAAAGCTGATAGCCAATACTGCTGGCACATATACAGGAGAGGCATCAGAATTCGTATTAACCGATTGTAGCATAAACACCAGCAACTTCTCTGGCTATGTATTCTATCTTGGTGATGCAACATTCTCAAACTTCATATTAGATACTTGTACGTTCGATGAAATTGATTCAAACACTATTGCCGTTTTGAATGCAGCAACAACAGTAAAAATAGATTCAATAGAGTTAAAAAATACGTCTTTCAACAAAGATACAAGCTCAACTCCATTCATCGTCGCATCAACAGCTACTGTTAAATCTTTTGTCGTAAGCAACGATAGCGACCTAAGAACATCTTCTGGAAATTACTTATTCGATATAAAAGGTGTTACTGAATCTTTAGGCATTATTGATAGTGAGTGCTATACAGACGGTTTGGATACTATGCTAGATTTCCAACACGTGAATAAAATATCATTTAAGGGTAGTAATCTGTATATGACAAGCTGTCCTGGCGGCGGTAGTATAACACATATAAGGTATGGTGCTAATACGATTAATGTAGACAATTGTATAATGGAGCGAGATGGCGACAGCTATGTTTTTGCAATAGGCACAGATGGTGTTTCTGCAACATCAGACTATTACTCCGTTGTAATCACTAGGTCTACATTTAATGATAAATCAACAGATGGTTGTCACGGTGTGTTGCTTGGAGAAGGCGTTAAAAATGCTCTTGTTACAGGATGTAAGATAACAAGCCCTAAGTATAATTGTTCTGTCAATATAGGGCTTGTATGTAAAGCCGACGATTCCATTATATCTTTCAACCAAATAATCTCTGAAAGGTGCTTGTATTTCAAGAATGGTCAGAGGAATACAGCTTTCAATAACACTTTAATTGCACATGGAACATTAGCGTCATCTTGTTGTCTTCAAATTGCGAATGTGGAAGATAGCGACACGACTTATGAATCTAATTATAATAAAATATACAACAATGTCATGTATGCTGTAGGAGCAAGAGCCGAGATTGTCATTTCTGACACCGGAACTACTTCGCCGCAGGCTAAGACTAATAAAACTTACTGTGATTATAATTTGATGTATGGTGGCGAAGTTCACATACTCAATGTCAACGCCTCTAACACTGAGTATACTTTCGCACAGGCATCTACATTCTGGGATGGCGACATATTCCCAGATAACGAGTTTAATTCTCTTAATGAGAACCCTATATTCAAAGATCCAGCTAATGGAGACTACACAGTTTTAAATTCAAAATTAGTAACCGCTGGTGTTGCTGGTGGTCACATTGGAGCGGTTCCAATATTGAATTCTTCCGGCGGTCTTGTCGGTCTTAACGAAACAACAACTCTCAATTAACGGAGATATTCATTATGGCAGCAGAACTATTAATATCAATTTCAGCCAGAACTATAGAAAGTGCGGCAATACGTATCGTTAACCCTTTTGACCTGACCGTCTGGAATGGGGCAGTTGGCGAGCTTGGCGATAACGTTGATTTTGCCGATTCGATTATTGAGTTAACCAAAGACACAAATACGCTTGGCTTTCCAATTGAAATTCCAGTCGGATTGCGGAGTGGAACGTACTACGCAATGATTTATAATACAGCTACACCAACAGTGGCATCTGTTCCAATCAAGGCATGGAAGTTTAACTGGGATGGTCAATACCTTAAACGCCGCGAACTTGTAGAGTAACCAAAAGGGTGACATGGATAACTATACTGGAATATTCGGTTTGGCGATTGAGCGATTTAGGTCTGGGCTAGCAACCTTAGCATCTGTAAGGTTGTTGCTTGGCACTACTACAATTCTTGAGTCGATGCAGAGGATACATCTGCAATATGCGGAGGATCCAGTAGCACCATACATCCTAGTAACACAGAGCTCTGGTGCAGCTGCCTCGCTGAGTTCCAGTGGTCCAACATTCACGCCAAGCGGTTCTGTGATTGTGGAGTTTGTTTGGGAAAAAGAATCTAATGTTTCAACTAGTGAGGCATATGTTGACTTTTTTAACAAGGTTGAGGCGATAACGGCTGAGCTGATTAATGCAACTCTTTTGATTAACTCATACGAATTCGTGGCGGGGCCGGGTTGCGGAGATCCAAATTCCGAGTACAAAGATATTTTTACTGCAAGAGTCCAATATAACTGGGGCTTACAAGAATAACACTAACTCCTAACGAGGGCATAAAATGAATAATTATACATTATCACAGATCGAGCTAGGCTCTAGCGTAATTAACCAGATAAGTAGCTCTGCAATGAATAACGGGCTGAATAAGATTCTTCTTGCTGGCCCAATCGATCTGGCGCAGGCGGCAGTCGGAAAAATTTCCCCAACAATGTCGTTCGCGTCTTCGCAGATTAAAACTCTCTTGGCAAAGACAGGCATTACCGCCGATGTGATCACAGCAGAAAATTATCTAACGCTTTGGCTCTCACAGCTTAGCGAGTCTGCCACTAGAACGGCAGGGCTTAAAATAACTCTCGACAATGGTGCGTTAATCCCGCAATCGTTATCTATACCAAACGGTTCTCCAGCTACGTTATCTTTGGCCGTTTCAATGCTTAGTGACGATGGGCTTGCCGCACCAGTAACCGTTGCGGCAAATGTGGCTCACACAATTGATAATACTTGGACAAAAGAGCTTTACACTCTTGGCGACGTTGCCATTGATGGCGTTTCGATGACTGGCATTGATGCGGTAGAGCTTAACTTCGGCGTTGCTGCAGGATCATTTGGTGGCAAGGTTTATCCTACTAATTTTAATGTCACGGCGCGGCGACCAAGTTTAACGTTCACGACTTACGATCTTGACGTCATTGCTGGTTGGGGCATCGACGGTAAGCGCCAAGCCGGTGCAATAACCATTGCTCTTGACGATCTTCCAGACGGCGTCGTGCGCGGCTCAAGCCCAATCACCATAACCGTCTACGATTCGATAATTGAATACCAAGGCATTTCCGCTTCCCCAGGAGCGAGGGCAAGCGCGAGCGTTACAATTACGCCAATTAATGATGGCACGCACGATCCAATAGTGTTCTCTGGATTGGCATAAAAATAAGAAAAAAACTTACCCTTATCTAGCGCGAAGAGGTAGGGGTATTTGCGCTAGATAAGGGTGTTTAAATGCAATTTTTGT
>WGDE01000237.1 GCA_015493385.1 Phycisphaerae bacterium | reverse complement strand
ATATGATTCCAACAACCGTAATTAAGCATTTCCTAACTGATATCGCAGATGGAAATTACGATGGATATGGAAATCTAGGCTTGACTAGCTACCCTGGGCTTCACAGTAAAAGCTATGCTAATTATCTGAAATTACCAGAAGATGCGCAGGGCATTGTAGTCATCAGTACTATTGTTGGAAGCAGTGTTGCTGACAAATTCAAGAAGAATGATTGTATAACCAAAATCAATGGCTGGGCAATAGACAATGATGGTAAGATTATGATTCATGGCCTAAGGCTTGATTATGCAGAGGCAATAGAAGCCCATCAGATTGGAGATAAAATTGATTTTGAGTTTTACCGCGATGGCAAACCTCTAAACACATCGATTACTCTGGCAAATGACAGACCTATAATAAATTATTCAAAAATATACGACATAAAACCAGACTACTACACATATGGTGGTTTTGTTTTTGTCAAGCTATCTAGAGACTTCCTTGAGAGTTGGGGAAACAAATGGATTAAGGACATTCCTAGCTATTTAAAGTTTCTCTTCTACCACAGTAGCGAAATCAACAAAAACGCTCAACTCAAGGAGTACGTCGTTATTTCAAAAATATTACCAGATGAGGTTAATAGTTATAGCGAGAGTTTTCGCAATAAAGTTGTCAAGTCTGTTAACAATGAACCAGTAAACTCACTGCGAGATTTAGCATCACTAATCGAGAACAACAAAGATGATTATATAGAAATAAAGTTTCGAGGTAATAACGAAACTATGATAATCGATTCTAAATTAGCAAAGGCTCATAACGCTGCAATACTAAAAAAATACAATGTAACATCAGAATCTTCATTGGGAAACTAATATGAAACGAACCTTACAAACTCTATTAATAATAACTACTCTATTATCTATCACTGCCGAGGCCGAGAGCTTTCCCAAAAAGAATGACCTCAAAAATTCACTCGCCTATATCACTATTTATTCACAAGCATACAATCAATATATGCCGTGGAAAAAGAAAAACGTTTCGAAGAATACCTACTACGGCTGCGCGGTATCGAGTTCACAAATATTAACAACTGCAGAGGCCGTTATCAATTCAACCTTTATCAAAATTAAATTGAACTCAAGCAACGAATATCTCTCTGCTACAATTAAATCTTTAGATTACTCACTTAATCTAGCACTGCTTGAAATTGATGATGGCCAAGACTACAAGCCTTTAAAACCTGTGTTGTTTGGAGATTACAAAGAAGGTGCGCAATTGCGCAGCTATTGGCTAAATTCACGTAGCGAAGTAATAACCGGGAGAGGCTACATGGACCGAGCGATAGTTGATAAAAGCAATTGTTCGCATACTAAAAACCTAACGTACGTAGTCGCAAACGGTTCACAAGAGACTGGTTGGGGAGAAATATTTTACGACCAAGATAAGGCTGTAGGTATTGCGTCTTGGTTCGACAGTGACTCCAAAGAATCTGGAATTGTACCAGCTGAAACAATAAACAGGTTTTTGAAAGAATCTAGCAAAGACTCATATCATGGCTTCGGCATGATAGGTTTTAAGGCGGAGAAACTTATTGACCCAGCAAGAAGAAAATTCCTTTCACTTCCAGACGATGAAACTAACGGTGTCTTTATTAGCTCGCTTAGGAATATTGGAACCGGCGCAAATGAGTTAAAAGTTAACGATTGCATCGTTGCTATAGACAATCACACTATAAATGCATACGGAAAATTCAAACATCCACTCTATGGCGAACTCGACTATCAATACTTAATTACAAGTAAACCTATTGGCGAAAAGATTAGTTTTGAAATTTATCGCGGCGGCAAGAAACAATTGTTGGAAATTGAATGTAAGAATTTCAAAGTTGAAGATATGTTAATCCCATACTATCAAAGATCTGAGCAGCCAAAATATATAATAAGAGGTGGTTTTGTTTTTGAACAGTTAACACGCCCATATTTGAGACTTTGGGGAAATGACTGGAGAGGTAAAGTTCCTCCATATCTATTAGATATATACAAACGTCTATCGTTTAAACCAACGCCAGAGAAAAAAGAAGTTATTATACTATCGCAGGTCATACCCGATGACATCAATGTTGGCTACCAACAATTAGCAGGCCTTGTTGTTTCAAAGATTAACAATAAGAATATTACTTCAATGGATGATGTATTTGCCGCCCTGAATGGAGATTCGATTGACGGCTTTGATATTATCGAGTTTGAACTTGATTACCCTACCATTGTTATAGATAGAAATAAAGCGTCTATTGCTGATACGAGTATTAGTCAAAGATATAGAATACCTCAACTGCAGAATAAATAGACAATTCATATAGAATTAGAAAAGGCTTCCCTTATAAAAGGGAAGCCTTCCGATGAACCACTTTAAATGGTTTGATGTAATTGCTACAGAGTGTGATGTAATTTATCACTTTCTTCTTCTGATCAAAAATCCACCAAGACCAAGAAGTGCCATAGTTGCTGGCTCTGGAATAACACTACCAGAATCAGCGATTTTTATAGCGTCAAGATTCGGTGTTCCATGAGAATCAAACTCAGGATTATCAATTAGATCAGCACAATCAAAACAAGTATTGAGTAGAGGAAAGCACGAACTCTCATCTCTCACATAAAAATATGTCCCCGCATTGGTAGTCTTAAGATCTATAGTTGCCAAAACAACTCTACCATTAAAATCTCTATCATAAACATCAACAGCAAAAATACCGCTAATTGCCGCAAAACGGCTGTTATAAGAATCAGCAGAGACAATATTTACATCAATCAAATCGGTATAACGTTGGTTGAATTCAAGTACAACCCTTCCACTTCCACTCCAAGAACCCATAAAATTAGCAACAAGGTCTATACTGTAGACGTCATTTGCTACATTCTGATCTGGAGATGCGATTAAATCAAAATCTATCGCAGTTTTGTTCGTACAACAATTCATCCATGTTGCACTCGCAATTGCAGGCAATGCACACAATATTACCAGCATTAATAACTTCTTCATAATCCTACTTCCTTAAAATAGCGGGAACCTCTAACAATTCATTTTGGCAGACAAGCGAACCTTTTTGTCGCCGAGCTACTCAAAAGCAACTATTAGAGCTAACCCTAATGTAATAGTATTTAGTCGCGTAAGTACGCATGTAACAGACTCAAGATACATTACATCTCCCCTTGAAGTGGTTTCCCGTACCACAAAAGGATTATATATCTTTCGATAGTCCAAAATCAATAGGCGGGTAGCATATTTTAAGGATAAGGGTGCAATTTATCGGACAATATAGCGAAGATCTAACGATTGTAGCGATAATCCTATCAATACGGGCTACTAAGGCGTGATTATGCTGTCAAAACAGACTATTTCTCTCAAGAAAATAGCCTATTAAATATTTTTTCTGCGGTTATTATAGGAACAATTGGAATCGTTTTATTTACAATCGTATCATTTTGTCGAATCGTAGGGCAATCCCTTGTGGTTGCCCTTTTTGGTGATCGTATTGGTTTGGGTGACCACAAGGGGCGCCTCTACAGTTTTATTTGTTCTAATTTTCTATTGAGTGCTACAAAATCAAAAAATTAAGTATCGCTCTTTTGAGATAACTCCTTTGCTTCAAGTTCATAGGCCTTTTCTTCCCATCTGTCCATAACTTCTAGGCGATCCATAATATTAATATGCTGTGTGCAATTTTCCTCGCACCTGTGGCATCTAATACAATCCTTAGCATCGGCCCACTTATCTGCCAAAAGTCCCCAGCTGTGATTATCTTTTATTAATTTTGCCATCTCTGACTCACTTCTATCAGCAATCAAAGATTCGTTATATATCTGCAGATATCCCGAGATAGGAATCTTCTTTGGGCAATCTTTCAAACAGTATCCACATGAAGTACATATCCCACTTGCGCCCTCTGGTATAGATTTTCTAATTGCATCAAGCCTCTCTGGAGAAAACTCTATAGCCGAATCCGCTACCATACAAGCCATATCGATATGTTCTTTTGTGGTAAAACCATTTAGAGTAACCGCTATCTCAGGAGAAGAGATACAGAACCTAAGCGCTGCTTGTGTCGGGGTCTCGTCTGCAGCAGCTAAGTAGGAGAGCTTCTTTTCATTTTGAGGAATAACTCCACCTGAGAGAGGATTCATAGCAACCACACCTAGACCCTTTTTACGTGCAAGCTCAACTGCACTCCAGCGATACCCAAAATTCAAGATATTAATACCTAGCAAGACTCCGTCAAACTCATCTTTTGCTAGAATATCTCCTAGCTGGTCTCCCCTAAGGTGAGAAGAGATTGTTATGTGTCTAATTTTGCCTTGTGATTTGGCTGCGAGCAGACCTTCGTACTGACCACCATCAACCATTGCAAGCTCATATTGGCCCACTGTACGAATACACCAGACGTAATAGAAGTCTATATAATCTATTCCCAAACGCTCTAGCGATTTATCGACTGCATCCTGAGATTTTTGTGAGGTATCAAATTCACTCGGCGTGCCCTTTGTGGATACAAAGAACTTTTTTCTCTCGGCACTTAATTGCCTAAACGCAATACCAAAGATATCTTCACTCTTATCCGCACAATAGCCTGGGGCTGTATCGAAGAAGTTTATGCCCTTATCATAAGCATAAAGGACGAGTTCTGCATTCTCTTCATTTGATTTGGTGGTATCAAACCTCATACCCCCAAAACCAACAGCCGAGACATTTAGACCTGTATTGCCATATTGCTTATATATCATATCGAACCGTCCAATTAAAATAAGTATCTACAGTAAGGTAATATGCTACAATGATTTGCATAGAAATTACAGAAATAATAGTGAGAATCACTGAAATAATGCCCTTTAGGTTACCTTTATATAGAAAAGTAACCGGCTAGGTTAAAACCCGACCGGCTATTTCCATTAAGTTATCGCTTCCATCCTCTAGTAAATCTCAAACTACAGGGCGCTGCCTCCATTACGAACCGTCAGTCTATAGAATTAATCAAAACATATCAACTGCGGGTACTACTCAATCTGAGACGCTATTTAAAGAAACTTCTCTTACAATAATTTCCGGCAAGAAAATTTATGATAGAGATTTCAAAAAGAACTGCATCTCCGAGATTCTGTATTGTGTTTGCCCGCTCTAAGATTTAAGCTTCTAGATCTTTAAGATAAAGCTAAGCAGAGAAGCCCTATTTATAATTGACCAAGGACAATTAAATATGTAAACTTGTGGGCAGTCTTGTTAATTATTTTCCTCAAGAGAGTATGTTTATGCTTAAACTTATTGCTATTATGTCTGGCGGTGCCTTAGGCGCACTGATGAGATACCTTGTTGGTGGTCTAGTAGACAATTCTAGCTGGCCGATACCAACATTAACAGTCAATATGATAGGCTGTCTTGTTATAGGCATGCTCTTGCCAATTACTTCTAGGACGGTGATATCCCCAGAACTGCATAGCCTGATATTTATAGGCTTTCTTGGTGCATTTACCACCTTTTCAACCTTCGCACTAGAGACTACAAATCTAATAAAGACCAACCAGTGGACCCCTGCCATTATCAATATACTTATAAGTAATGTCGGTGGCATCTTTATGGTAATGCTGGGATTTATTATTGCTAAAGCATTCTTACATCTGATGAAATAGGAGGCCTGTCATGGAACTACTAGAAAGAACTAGACTCAAAATTTATATTAGCGAGAATGATAAATATGAACACAGACTCCTGTATGACCGCATCGTTAATAAGGCGCAAGAATTGGGTATATCTGGTGTAACAGTTACTAGAGGCGTAATGAGTTTTGGTCCTCACAGCAAATTGCACTATGAAAGCATTCTACGAATAAGCGAAGATCTGCCAATAATTATTGAGATTATTGACACAGAAGAAAATATTGAACAATTCCTTCCATTCTTAAAAACAGCTGTAACAAGCGGGATGGTTACGACCGAAGCAATTAAGGCCTGTATTCTAACCAAAGATTGATATGCATTGACCTTCACCTGCCTCCTATTGCGTTAAAGCAGTCAACGGTGTCCCGCCTTAAGAAGGCTAATCATCTCTGGAGTCATAACTCTGAGTCTCTTTTGGCTGTTGCAAGTCTGCTAAAGTGTAATTTTCCAGATACTCTTTACTCTTTGAAATCGCATCTCTTAGTAATATATTTCCTGTAGCCTTACCATCGTGACTACCAAACTGCTTCCTTGATATAGCGGCAAGAATAGTACCAATAGAAAAATTGGACGCGCTTGTTGCAGGGACATATCCATCTGATGGTTCGCTAGTAATGTAAACAATATTCTCAGAGACTAGATGTTCAAGAATTGCTTCGGCAAAATCTGCAGGTATATTGAGTTTCTTGCAGAGTGATTCGATAGTTATGGGTTTCTCACCTGATTCAAATGCGATAGAAATAGTATTAACAATATCAATAACTATCTCATCGTTCGCTATAAAATAATCATCCCTATTAGATGAACGTAGCTCTGCCGCATCAAGTTGTTCAAAGTTTTGGGTTGTATAACTCAACTGCACTCCAAACAAAACAATCTTCCAAGTTATAGATATCCATAAAATCGTAAGAGGGATTAATCCAAGCACTCCGTAGAGTTGATTGTAAGGAATAAACTTTGTTATATATGTATGCATCAAGGCTTTAACTAGAGTCCAGATTAAAGCTGCAACGACTGCCGCCCACAATGCCGCAGAGACTTTAACCTTTGTATTGGGGATTGACCAATAAAAAATAAATAACGCTACAACATTTATTATGTAGGGCAGAATTGGCGCAGCCCAATTAAAAACTGCTGTGTTATGCCACTGACGTACCATAGGGCTAGCGGTTAGAAACAACCCTGCCCCGAGCAATAGAGGCCCTAGAGTAAGAGGAGTCCAATAGCTAAAAATCCTCGCTATCAACGAGCGGCCATGCCGTACATTCCAGATATTATTAAAAGTCCTCTCAATAGTACTCAACAATCCTATGGCAGCCCAAGCAACGACCAAAAGGCTAACAATAGTAACTGAACCCTTACTAGAACGGTTAAAGAAATTACTAAGCAAATCATCGATATAATCTGTAAGTAAGATTGTCTTACCAGAGCCATCTGATGTTGGATATTGAAACTGAGAAATCTCCAGGCTGTCATACATAAAATTCCTCACCTGCTCAGAAATACCCTGATGAGATGGGAAGGATTGGAATATCAGTAGCATAATTATCGCAAGAGGTATAATTCCGAATATAGTATGATAAGATAGGGCCGCTGCCTGCTGTCCGTAACGATTGCGAATTAAAAGTTTTCTGCACAAAACCCAAAGCTTTAGTTGATAAATCGTGAATCTTGTGATTCTACCAAGCTCTTCAGTTGGCGAAGTTAAGATATCTCTAGTTTTATTTATCACTGACTTAATCATTATAAATTCCTTTGACTATCGAAATAGCTTTTTAAGCTGTCGTTGCAATTCACCGTCAATCATCTTTTTCACACCGTGGTCAATCGCAGCATTAAAATCAATCTTAGGATTATTAAGGTCGCCAGTTATTGGCAACACAACCCTCTCATCACTATCTTGACCTGTGGTAATTGTTCGACCTGAGTATGTATATGGCAATACAACGTCCATATCAATTCTATCATCAAGATAAATCTTGCCTCTAAAATTAACTGGATTATTACCAAAATCAACCTGCATGTCCTTGTAAGACAATACTGAATTTTTAAGGGTAAAATAAGTTTCTCTAATTCTGATAGGCTCGTCTTTAGAAACTCCTATGTGTTTTGAAATTTCACCCATAAGACCATTGGAACTTAAATATACATTGTCTAAAGAAATAGTCCCTTCAATCTCTGTGTTATCTTTACTTGCATTTCCAAGTGGAATTATGAGTTTATCACATTTTAGATTAACTACTCCCGCTGCCTCAATGGCACCTGCAAAAAGAGGGTTAACATATTTGAGCATCTTTTCTGTAGTCTCTTTGTTGAGTTCCACATTATCTATAATAGAGATAGGATGTGGGATTATCATTAATCGTGGAGATTCATCCAACTTCGAATAGGCTGCGAAGTTAACATACCCATTATTAACTCTAGACTTAAACGGCGCTAACTTCAAAATGCCGTCAGATATCGTTATATCAAAGTCACTCCTACCAAAAGAGAGGCCCATATAATCAGCAGACTCAAATCCAAAGGAAAGGTGCGCAGTTAAGTCGTCAAATATCTTCTCTGGAAACTGAACTGGATAAGCACCTTTGAATTCACACTTAGCCTCCCTTTGCCCACTTATCTTAAGCTCGTCTGGAATGAACTCGCTCGCCAAATCTCCAATACGGGCAAAGTCTAGCTGCGCGACTATATTGCCGTTAATATTCGCTTGCCCTTTAGAGACTTTCTGCGAAACTTTAGCATCGGTAATATTGACACTCGGGCTATCTAGATTCATTTGGACATCGTATATTTGAGTATTAAGGTCAAGGTTTGCGTAGAGGTCAAGATCTATATATTCTTGATAGAACTCTTTATCGCTGCCGCGGGCTATCTTGAGTTTATCAACTTTCGTTTTTTTAGTTTTAATTGTAACTATATCACCACTGACATCTACACCTAAAGCACTTGTAAGCCTGCCACCAAGCGTTACGTCTTTATACGAATCTTGAGCAAATTGCATTATAGACAATAATCTTGCTAGATCACAATCAATATTTATATCTCCTGAGTACTTCTTTTGACTTTGGTCGGAGAGTTCAACCTTAAACTTCTTTACCTCAACGGAATCTGCGCCGCTTAGAAGACGTGATGATTTCACAAAGATATCGCCCGCCTCCAATAGAGAAAGGTTGTAGTTGCACTCTACTTTATCAAATGAAAGATCGTTATCTTTCTTAGTTATAGAAAGATTCTTTATATCGCCTGTGCCTGCTATATCTATATCTTTTCCAAAGACAACATCTCCATTAGATTTAATATCTCCCTTGATTGATAGCCCATCTAAAGGAATAAATGAATCGAGAGTGTTTAGAGTTCTTGAGACATCAACATCTACTCCGTACCCGACTTTCTTGAGATTACCAGCAATATCAATGTCGCAGAAGTAACTCTTGAAATTACAAGTATAGTTAAGGTGCTTCTCATCTCCTAAAAAGAGAGCAGAATCAATATTTGCCGCCCTACCTAGATTGATACGTTTAGAATCTTTAACTACCGAGAGATGGCCAATGCTTGCGTTTAGTAATATTGCATCTTGATTGTTCTCTGTTGAACCTTTCTTAACAGTAGCTCTAAGGCGGCCTGACTCTACATCTAAACCCTTAGGCATCTTGATTGTATTGGAAAATTGATTAGTAAAATCAGCTAACTGAACATCAATCTTCGCTTTTAGGATATTCGTAGAATTATCACTTAGTAGTTCTTCAAAACTTCCAAGATTGTATGGCAAATCCCCAGAGACATTAACATCAAACCAATCACTCTTTAGTGAGAGCTTTCGAATATCAAAAGCAGAGTCCTTTGACATTAGATCTGCTCTCAACTCAAGATTGTCAGCCTTAAATACATCCGAGTTTAGAATCTCTCCGCCAAACTCAATTGCCTCGGAATCCGCCTCTACCTTGCACTCATCAATAGAGCCATCTTTTATCTGCGCTGTAATAGTAGAGTTCAGTAATCCTTTTGATTTAACTTTTATCTGAGCCAGTGCAAATAAAGGTGATACAGTTTCTAGATCTAGATCCTTTATAACAACATCTAAATCTGCCGTGGTATCAGATATTTTCCACCCCTTCTTCGGCAGTATAAATTTACTATCAATATCAATCTTTGAATTAGCCTTATCATCTCCAAGTTTGGTAACTAAATCCAGCTCACTTAATTCTCCGTTTGTATTTATTAGAGAATGTAAGTTGAAATCTGACAACTTAAGTTGAATATCTTTCCCATTAACATCTTTGAGAATAATATTAGCGTTGGAATCATTTACCGTAATATCTAAACTCGAAATCTTAAATGTTCTTTTCGAAGAAGAACCAGCCTGCAAAAGTTCTTCACTTTGAGTTTCATTGAGTTGCTGATAAGGGATTGAAACTCTAAGATTGCATTTATCTATAATTGTTTCTCGTAAGATAATATTATGAGCCAATAAAGAAATCAAAGATGGCTTACTCTTGAGATTGGCAACTTGCAATTCTATATCTCTTTGAGGGTCTTTATAAGAGAGGTCTTTGATTTGGAGCCCATCAAACCAACTATACGAGAGATGCTCGAACGCTACATCACTACCCGTGCGTTTCTTTATCGCCTTGAGAATAAAACGATTTCCAGTTTTGGTAGAGATAGCCTGCGGCATGAAGACAATAGCAATTATTGTTAATAAGATAATAAAGGCTGTTGTCTTTAGCCAGAGATGGAAATGAAAGTTAAATCTTTCTGTAGAGGCTACTTTAGAATCTTTTTCGTCATTCATAATAGAGATGCCCCTTCTTTGTAAAAGGTAATACAGTCTTATACTACAATAGAAATCATTATGAAATACACAATAGGCTTTATATATCAGGTTGTCTTATTATTACTGCGGCAGTGTAGATTTAATATCCACACTGCCGCAATGAATGTTCTATGAAATATTAGCTACTCAATATTTCTTTAACTTTGACTTTTATTGCTTCGTCTATCTGCGCCGTATATTTCTTTGTTATATCATCAACTTCTTTTTTAGATCTATCCCTTTGATCCTCAGAGATTTCTTTTGACTTCTCTAAGTCGTCAATCTTTTTATTAGCATCACGGCGAATATTTCTAATTGAGACTTTCTGTTGCTCTCCCATATTCTTAACCTGTGTTGCAACCTTTTCTCTACGTTCTTGACTCATTGGTGGAATAGTAAGCCTAATAACACCACCATCAGTATGCGGGGACAAGCCTAAGTCACTGGCCTTTATTGCCTTTTCAATATCTTTAGCTCCCGATGGGTCAAACGGTTTGATAACAATACTAGTTGCATCTGGCGCAGAAGTTGTTGCCAATTGAAGTAGCGGTGTTAGGTTGCCATAGTAATCAACCTTTAGATTATCAACCAAACCAGTAGATGCTCTTCCGCTACGCACTCCTTTGTACTCAGCGTCTAGAAACTCAACCGCTTTTTTCATGCTATTTTCATGGTCTTTCATAATTTTTTTGAGTGGCATTTTAAAACTCCGTTAATTAACAGATAATAGTTCCAATATCTTTTCCATTAAGAGCATCTCTAATATTACCTTCTTTGAAAATATTAATAACTCTAACAGGAATATTGTTCTCTCTACATAAACTAACCGCTGCATGATCCATAATCTTAAGGTCGTTACTGATAATATCTTGGTAACGAATTTCTTTAATTAGCCTGGCATCTGGATTCTTTACCGGATCGTCATCATAAACACCGTCAACCTTTGTCGCCTTGATAATCAGGTCAGCCTCAATCTCAGATGCGCGAAGCGCTGCACATGTATCCGTTGAGAAAAATGGATTCCCTGTTCCACCAGAGAGTATTACAACCTTACCACTATTGAGCTCTTCTAATGCTCTAGTTCTGGTAAATAATTCTGCAATTGCCGGAACAGCTATAGCGCTAAGCACTATCGCAGGTTGACCGCAATATTCAAGTGTTTCTTTTAGAGCAGCAGAGTTCATAATCGTTGCCAACATTCCCATATAGTCAGATGTTGATCTTGGGAAAATGCCCTCCTTAGAGAAGGCTGCTCCGCGCAAAAAATTTCCTCCACCATTAACAATCGCAACCTGCGAACCCAATTTACAGATACTAGATATACGTTTAGCGATAGATATGCTTTGCTGCGAATCAATACCAAAACCACCTGGTTCGCAAAGGCTCTCACCGGATATCTTGAGAAGGACTCTGCTGTATTTAATATTACTCATGATTTTGACCTATCAAGTTGAACTATAGTTAGATTGGATACTCATCTTATAACAGAAAAAAACTCATTTATCAATATCGCCCAATCTTTTAGACACAATATTACCATAAATTT
>WGDE01000236.1 GCA_015493385.1 Phycisphaerae bacterium | reverse complement strand
ACACAAGAGCTATATTATGATTTGCCGCAGGAGCTAATCGCACAAAAACCAGCCCCGAACCGTGAAGAGTCTCGGTTGATGCTGCTAGACCGCAAAAGCGGTGAATATAACGATGCGCAGTTTAGCGATATTCTCGAGCAAATAAACGACGGTGATTGCCTAGTAATCAACGATACAAAGGTTTTGGCGGCTAGATTTTTCGCAAGAAGAGTCTCTGGTGCAAAGATTGAAGGCTTATTTCTAGAGCTAACAGAACAGGGCCTCTGGCACGTTATGCTTAAAAATTCGCGGAAACTAAAACTTGATGAGCAATTTATACTGCTCGATACAAATAAAAAAGATTCTGTTAACGCAACCATGCGCAAAAGGCTTGACGATGGAAGCTTTTTGATTGAGGTTGCCTCGCCGCTTGAGCTTGAGCAACTATTGCAAGAAATAGGTTTTGCACCGCTACCGCCATATATAAAAAGACCAGACGGAGGCAGCAAACCGCAAGAAGACATCTCTAGGTATCAGACAGTTTTTGCAAGAGAGACCGGTGCGATTGCCGCTCCAACGGCAGGTCTGCATTTTTCTGAGCAACTATTGAAGAGAATCACTGATAAAGGTGTGCGCATCGCTCATGTTACCCTTCATGTTGGCGCAGGAACATTCAAGCCTGTTACAGTCGAGAATTTAGAAGACCACGATATCCATAGTGAGAGGTACAGTTTAGACCAAGAGAACGCAGGTATAATCAACGAGGTTAAAAATAGTGGCGGTAGAATAATTGCTGTTGGAACTACCTCCGTACGCACGCTTGAAACTATCGCTAGGTCGGGGAAAATCGAGGCAAAATCCGGCGATACTAGGCTATTTATAACTCCAGGTTTCCAATATCGCGCAGTCGATGCGATGGTTACCAATTTTCACTTACCAAATTCAACACTTCTTGCATTAGTAGGCGCATTTGCAGGTATGGATAACGTTATGGCGGCATATGCGCATGCGGTTAGAGAGAATTATCGTTTTTTCTCTTATGGCGATGCGATGTTTATCAGTTAAAAATCTTGAATAATCGTTGTTTATGTGTTAATTTGCCGCCTGTCTTTCTGTTGTATAAAGTCAATCTGTTGGAACCAAAAACTGTTCCCAAATATATGAGGTCTCAAAATGAATGTACTACTAATTGGAAGCGGCGGACGCGAGCATGCAATCGCTTGGAAAATTTCGCAAAGTCCAAAACTTGACGCACTGTATCTTTTGCCGGGTAATCCTGGTATGGCAAAGTTTGGCCCAACAGTTGATATGGACGTTAATGATATTGATGGGATTGTTGAGTTTGCAAAGAAGAGTAATATTGACTTTGTAATAGTCGGTCCGGAAGATCCTCTAGACAACGGGCTTGTAGACGCTTGCGAAGCGGCAGGAATTAAAGCTTTTGGTCCAAACAAAGCGGCTGCGCAGCTTGAGGCGGATAAAGCGTTCGCTAAAAAAATAATGAAGGAAAATTCTATTCCAACGGCGGAAGCTAGAATTTTTGACAACTTCAACGATGCTAAAGCTTATATTGCAAGTCGCGATGAGGCTGTTGTTGTAAAGGCAGCAGGTCTTGCCAAGGGTAAAGGCGTTTATGTTTGCGATGAGCCTAGTGATGCAATCTTGGCGGCAGAAAAGATTATGTGCGACAATCTATTTGGTGAGGCTGGTGCGCAGGTGGTGGTTGAGGAAAAATTAATCGGTGAAGAGGCGTCTATCCTAGCCTTTGTTGACGGCAAGAGTATTTATGTTATGGAATCTAGCCAAGATCACAAACCTATTGGTGAAGGCGACAAAGGTGCAAATACAGGCGGAATGGGTGCTTATAGCCCAGCTCCTGTTGTTACTGATAAACTGATGGAGCAGATAACAAAAGAAGTTCTTGTTCCTACAGTCGATGGAATGAAACGCAATGGTACACCTTTTAAAGGAATTCTCTACGCTGGTATTATGGTAACCCAAGCGGGGCCAAGAGTCTTAGAGTTTAACGTGCGTTTTGGCGACCCTGAGACCCAGCCGATTCTTATGCGTCTAAAGAGTGACCTCTTAGAGGTTATGCTTGCAACAAGCGAAGGTCGCCTTGATAGTGTTGAGCTTGAATGGGATGAGCGTCCTGCGGTCTGCGTGGTGCTCAGTAGCGAGGGGTATCCCGGAGACTACGAAAAGGGTCGAGAGATAACAGGTATATCAGATGCTAATGCGATCGAGGATGTTGTCGTATTCCATGCAGGCACATCAATTAAAGATACAAAACTAGTCAACGCTGGCGGCAGAGTGCTTGGTGTTACAGCACTTGGCGACGATGTTGCAGCGGCAAAAGAAAAAGCTTATAAAGCAGTAGAAAAAATTAACTTTGATGGCGTATATTACAGACGTGACATTGCGGATAAAGCCATCAATCGCTAGTTATTATGAAACGAGGGTGCCCTAATATGCCTATTAGTGGCAATTTTAATAGCAGCCCCATACACAAGAATATTTTGCTCAAGTGGCTTCCTATTCTTGTGGGGGCTGTTGTTGTAATATGGTTTGGCTATCTCCTAGTCGGAGAAAGAATCTTAAAAGAAGCGGCCCATCAGCAGCTTGAGAAGTTGACTTCGCTTTCGTTTGAGATTGAGAATCTATCTTTTGGATTTCCAGCTAATATTACGATGAGATCGTTGCGCGGAAGTAGCAATGACAGTAGCTTCTCAAAAAAAGATGTTATAACAGCTTCTAAGCTTGAGGCAAAATTTTCGGTTACAAGTCTCTTCTTACTCTCACCAAGATTGAAGTCCCTTAAAATTGATGATTTCACATTCAACCTTGAGAGGAATAAATCTGGGCATTGGAATGTTCCATTGCCGTCATTAACCAAAAAGAAAACTTCAAAAAAATTACCTAAGATATCTCTCACTAATGGTATGGTTTCTGTTTCTAGATTTGACGGCACAGATTCTATCAGCACTATTAGTTTACCGGTGGAAATATTTAGCTTCCATCAATTTGGTGATAAGAAAAATTACAACTTTGTATTTAATTCTGCGAAAACAGGACTCTTCTGCGGAACTAAATGTGCTGGCAGTTTTACTTTAGGTGATCGTACTAAGGTTGTAATTGATGGCAATTTTTACAATACAGGTTGTCCGATTCTAGAGAACCAGTGGCAGATAAATAATATGCACCTTGGTATGCTTCTTGATTCCCAAGGATTTTCGATTGAGAAACTAACGGCTGATATTGGCGATAAAACTAAGCTAGAGTTTACTGGAGATTTTAATTTCGTTAAGGCGAATGCTCTAAAGAACTGTAAGCTTGATATTTATGATGCAGTAATATCGAACGAAAAAAAGATAAACACATTTTACTATGGTCCTAAGCTGCGCGAGCTAAGCGGAGAGCATGTGCGTAAGATATACGACCAATACAACGTTAGCGGGCTCTGTGATATTTCTTTCTCCTTCAATACAGAAGAGACTAAAGATATATTGGGTGGATGGAAGTGCTTGATTAATTGGAAAGATGCCAAGGCAGCATACTACAAATTTCCGTATGAGCTTGAACATCTTTCTGGAGATGCTTATATAGACCTCAAGAGAGTTCATATTGATAAACTCATAGGCCATCATGGTAAGAATGACGTTACTATTTCTGTAGAATCCCTCTGTGGTGAGAAATTTCCAGACGATTGGAATTTCAATCTAGACATAGATTGTAAGCGAGCAGTGATTGACGATGATATATACGCGGCTCTCACTGCGCGAGAAAAAAAGATTTGGTTGATGTTTGCACCAACCGGAGATATTGGGGTTGATTTTAATCTAAAGAATACTCCAAAATTAGGTAAAACATTCACTCTTAATCTCAGAGCTATTGATGTAAACGCCTCGTACAGCGAGTTTCCGTATCCACTCAAAAATATAACTGGAGATATTGTAATTACTCCAAAAGAGGTTTTTCTCAAAAATTTACTCTCAAGCAATGGCGATATGAAACTAGTCGCCAACGGCAATGTTATTCTTAAAGAAGAACCTAGCTACAACATTTTAGTAAAGGCAGATAATTTTCCGATTGATGCAACATTGCGCAGTTGCCTTGAAGATCGCTTTAGATCTTTGTATGATAAGATTAGCCTAGAAAATGCGAAGGGCAGTGCAACTATCAAAATATTCAACAATACAGATTCAAAGTCTAAGGTTGGCTATGAAATAATCACCAAAGTCAGAGCAAATAAAATGCAGTACTCAGGTTTTCCTACATCGCTCTCCAATGTTTTAGCTCAGATAGAGCTATTGCCAGGCGAAGCTAATATAAAATTTCTCACGGGGGATATTAAAGGTGGTGGCAAACTGGAAATTAATGGCAATCTAAGTTTGCTAAAAGACTCTTCTTACGATTTATCATTTAGAGCGGATCAGTTTTCATTCACGAAAGATATGATGTCTAATTTACCCGACAAGGTCGCATCTTTTCTTGAACAATTAAATTTTGTAGGCACTTCTTCTATTAAGGGCTCTATTGACGGTTCTGCAAATTCTGCGATTAATTATGATATTGATTTCGATCTAAACGACGATCAACTAACTCTTAAAGGCTTAGAGTTTAATAAATTAAACGGTAAGATTAACATTAAAAATGATTCTCTAAAGCTTGACGGTTTAAGAGGTATGCTAAAACAAGAAGCTCTAGGAACAGATGCCTCATTTAATATTGATGGGCTTTTTTCTCTAGATAACTACAAGCTAAAGAAGGGTAAGTATAGTCTCTACGCAAAAAACCTTTCTTTAGATGCAGGTGTAATTCATCTAATCAAACTTAGCTCATTGGCTATCTTGGATAGGCTTTCTCCAAGAGGCTTGATTGGCGTCTGGCTTGACGGCTATCTAGATAACACCTCAGATATTCTTGATAATAGATTCGACTTGCAACTTTCTACTAAGAATGCAAGTCTGTTTAAAGACGGCGTTATTAGTGGCATAAACGGTTTATTCAAAGGTAATGGCAGATTCTCTGACAAACTCCAATACCTTAGAGGCTCGCTAGATATTGATAAGCTCAACCTTTATTCTCTATTGTGCGAAGATCTCAAATCAGAGATTGTTTATAAAGAAGATATGGGGTTAGCTACAGCCAGAGACCTTAGAGCAAAAATAGCTGGCGGTAATCTCATTGCTGGAGGTAGAGTTGCTAAGAATGCTAAAGGTGATTGGGTTTATACATATAGGGTAGAACTTAAAAATGTTGATTCTAGCAAATTATCAAATCCTTTCTTAAAAGAGAAAGAGCAGGGTAGAGAAAAAATATCTGGCAGTGCAAATCTAAAATACAGTGCGCAGGGTGAGATTGGAGATAGAGAAAGCCTGCGTGGACGTGTCAATCTGTCTATTGACGATGTTTCGTTTGCGCAGAGTTCTTTGTCTGCGAAGATTGTAAAAGAAGTTGTTAAAGAGGCAATGCCACAATACAAGTTTGACCGTATGAGTGTTGATGCGTATGTCTTAGGTGATAGAGTCGTTGTTCAAGATATGTATCTAGTTGGAAACAACGTTTCTTTTAGGGGCGGTGGAGATCTAAATCTCAAGAAACACTCTATAGATCTAAAACTAACAGCTCATAGTAGAGATATTTTACTAGAACCCGGCATGGGAGAGTCTCTAGTGAATGCACTTGGTGGCAGTATTGCTAACATTACAATCAAAGGTGGTTTTTCAGAGCCAGAAGTGAAGGTTACAATGCTTGGTTTGACAAAGAAGAAGTAGGGCTCTAACTTTGCAGTTCTCAATGTTTTAATAGAATCAAGCTCTAGCCTTTATCTTCGCTTAATATTTTGAAATTGGAACCGCAGATGGACGCAGATAAACGCAGATGAATACAATATGGAACACGGCTATCGCCGTAATTTGTTTTATACGGAGAGAGGAGGATTCGCTCGGCTTTGCCTCGCGGTTCTTCGCGAGCAACCCCCGTATGTATAATTTGCTGCGCAAATTCTACCGGTGGTTCGAATCCCCCTGATATATACATTGTACCTTCAAATAAAAAAGGACGTCAACTCTTATAGTCAACGTCCTTATTATAACGGATATGAGAAATATGGAACACGGCTATCGCCGTAGCTGTTTTACACGGAGAGAGGTGGATTCGCTCGGCGTTGCCTCGCGGCTCTTCGCGAGCGACCCCCCGTATGTATAATTTGCTGCGCAAATTCTACCGGTGGTTCGAATCCCCCTGATATATACATTGTACC
>WGDE01000235.1 GCA_015493385.1 Phycisphaerae bacterium | reverse complement strand
TTTTTGTATAGGTCATCCAATATATGGTAATAGCTTAGAATGTCAGCGTTGCCGGTTTTCACAGCCACTTCGTACGAATGAATCATATGATTTAGAGTGGGGATTGAGGCTTTGATAGTTCCTATTTGGTCTCTGGTATATTGAAGAGATGATGATATAGATGCTATTTTAGATTGTGCATCGAACAGGCGCAGCGTATATTCATCAAAAAGTTGCTGACGAGTTGCTCGTTCAATCGCAATTCGGCCTTGATTTTGATCGAAAAAAGGAAGTTCAATACCTACACCAAACCCTGTTGTTTTGAGATCGTCTGTATCTCTTTGGCTTGCTAGGCCGATATTTATCCTTGGAAATTGAGATTTAACCGCAGCCCTTACTTTCGCTTCCTGGCTTTGGTAACCAGCCTTGAGTGCAAGCAGGTCAAGACGACGGTTTTCAATTCCGCTGGCAGCCTTTGCAGCAGAATCAATATTCTGCCAAAGAGGCAAGCTAATATCCTGTTGGAGTGGTATAACTTTTCCCGCACTCAGGCCAAGTATACTGTTTAATGCAAATTGCTCCTGATGTTCTTTGTCAAATGCCTTCAGTAAAATGAGCTTTGCCTGTTCAACAGCATTATTTGATACTGATAAATCTAAAGAGTTTCTTTCCCCTATCTCAACGGCATTTGTAGTAGCCTTGAGAGCCTTTTCTCGCTCAGCTTTTATT
Source organism: Phycisphaerae bacterium (assembly GCA_015493385.1). Lineage (GTDB taxonomy): Bacteria > Planctomycetota > Phycisphaerae > Sedimentisphaerales > Sedimentisphaeraceae > S145-28. The sequence goes on along the minus strand of WGDE01000235.1, from coordinate 3,003 downwards.
TGTTTTGCCAGTACCAAGCGTTTTTTCGCAATCACAAGTCGATATATGCCCAGCTTCGCAGCCTCAGCCACCTGCCATTCCTGCCATGCTATTTCGAGATTTACTGAATCTGTATGTGCTTTTGCAGTATCTATTCTCTGCTGATGGGCAATCAGAGAACTTACATCCCAGTCCAGCCCTAAGCCAAATGCATTTACCGTTCCATCAGTATTGCCGCCGGTTGGAAAATCCATACTGTAAGATAACTGCGGGTTAGGCAAAAGTTTTGCCTGAATCAATTGAGAATTGGCTATTGCCTGACCGTCTCGAATCGCTCGCAAGCGGGGATTGACAAGCACTGCCAAAATAGCTGCCTCATCAGGCGAGAGTCCATCACGGTCGTTAAACTCGATAGATTTCAGTATCGGGTGTTTAATCTGGCTGGCTTTTATACGAATATCTTTCATATCCGGCCCGCTAAGTCTTTCAGCCACAGCCTGATCCGTCAGCGGCATTGGCTGATAACTAGCACAGCCAGATAGAGCTATAGCTGTTAGAACAATGCTAACAATATATCGAGACATTTAGTGTAATCTCCGCGTAATAGAAAAGATTTTCCCGTCTTTGCGGGAATTATTCCTTTTACAATACGCTATCGTTCTAACTGGAAGCTTGCCGTAAGATTATTTTTTGGTAATGTTGGAGATTTGTCTAATATGAGGCAGGTTATAATGGCAAAATTATTGTAAACGTACTTCCCTTGCCGGGAGAACTTTCTACAGTAATTTCACCTTCATGTGCGTGGATAATCGCATGAGCCAAGCTAAGTCCTAAGCCATTTCTATGAGAAGAACGGCTCTTCTCTGCTCTATAAAATCGTTCAAAAATCTGATGGAGGTCCTCTTCATCTATTCCAATGCCATTGTCTTCTACTGAAATTTTAACTTGCGTTTGTGTCCCCTCAACATAGATAACCACTCTACCTCCGGAATCAGTATAGTTAATAGCATTATCCAGCAGATTAGCCATTACTCGCTGAAGCCTGCCGATATCTCCGAGAACAAAAAGAGAGTTTGCAGGAATGTTACACTCTAAAATTACACCCTTATCCTCTGCGACAGGCTGAAATAGTTCGTATGCTTCTCTGATAAGCCCAGCTATGTCCACCTGAGTCGTTGTAAAATTAGCAACACCAGACTGAGTTTCCGCGATATCCAACATAGTGTTGATTATTCCAACGAGCCGGTCGCATTCTTCAATAACAGACGAGGACATCTGTTGGTATGCATCAAGCTTCTGTTGACCGGTTAGTGTCGTCTCGGCAATGCCGCGAATACGAGTGATGGGACTGCGCAAATCGTGGGCTACATTATTTGTTACTTCTTTCAATTCTGTTACCAGTGATTGAATCCGCTCCAGCATTTCATTGAAGGCCAGGGCAAGATTATGAATCTCCAAACCTTCCTGCCCAACGGGGACGCGGTGTGTAAGGTCGCCTCTGCCTATACGAACCGCTGTTTGAGTAACTCGCTTAACTCCGGACATTGCTCGATTAGCTAAAAGCCATCCAACAATACTGCCAAGGGCCAAAATCACTAAAAAACCCCAGCCAAAAGTTTCTCGATACCGCTCCATCAATATGCTGTTATCTTTAAGTGTATGACCAACCTCAATAATGCTGCCGTCAGTAATTTTCTTATAAATTACACGGGAATTATATTTCCGCCCAGGTACTGATATCGTTTGGAATAACTCTTTGTTGTTTGGAAGGTCTTCCAATACAGATAGTGGTTTACCTATACCTTTCCATTTGCTCATATCCGAGGTGGCAAGTAATTTCAAGTCAGGTGAAAACATCTGAAAGAATACCCTTTTTGCCCCACCAGAGGCGGCCTCACGTTGGAACTCATCCTTAAGACCATCTATGCTTTGTTCATCATAAAGTTCTTCAAATTCTTTTACACTACTAAGAAGCACTTCGTCTAAGCGATGGCCAAGAGTATATGTCAAGCGAATGTACACAAGAACAAAAACGGTTAACGACAATACCGCCAATAGGACTGCATACCAGAGGGTAAGACGAAAAGCTACAGTACCAAATATACTATTTCTTCTCTTCGAGAACATAACCGACCCCTTTGATGGTATGAATGAGTTTATTATTGAATGAGCGGTCAATTTTGTCTCTCAAGCGGCAAATTCGCACCTCGACAACATTAGTTTGTGGGTCAAAATTATAATCCCAAACGTGTTCCATAATCATTGTTTTTGAGACAACCATACCCGCATTGCGCATAAGGTACTCAAGCAAAGCGAACTCACGCGGTTGAAGCTCAATATCTTTTTCTCCGCGAGAAACCTTGCGCCTAAGCAAGTCTATGGAAAGCTCGCTTACCGTCAGATTTGTTGGTTCAACAACAGAATTAGCTCTGCGGATAAGTGCTTGAATTCTCGTTACCAACTCTGAAAATGCAAAAGGCTTAACCATATAGTCGTCTCCGCCAGACTGAAGACCTCTAATACGATCATCCACCGTACGTTTGGCACTGAGAATAATGACAGGAGTTGTAACTTTTCTCTTGCGAAGTTCGTCTATCAACGTCAAACCATCCAGCTTCGGCAGCATTATATCGACCACTGCAACATCATATGATTCGGTTAGTGCCCGATGCAGTCCATCTTCGCCGTCCGGGGCATGTTCGACAATAAAGCCTGCCTGCTTAAGCCCCTTCATAATAAAGGAAGCGGTTCTGGCATCATCTTCTACGATAAGTATTCTCATTTAATTTCTCTATAGCTAAAATTGAAATTTCCTTTGGCATCTATCTCAGATAAGGTTCTATTGTTTGAGACTACCCTTGTTATGTCAAGCCAATTCTCCATTAGCACTGAAATGAAAAGTGAAAATGCTTTCTTAAATGGCACATCTAAAGCTATGAGCCCTATTTAGGGCAACCATTGCTCTATTAGTAACTGATTAACAAAGTGCAAAATCAACATTCGTATACAGCTTGTTTATATGCC
>WGDE01000234.1 GCA_015493385.1 Phycisphaerae bacterium | reverse complement strand
GTCTACAATACTCTTTAGTCAAACACATATTTAGAATTTCACAATAAAGGGGAAAACAAATGAGAAAAGCTCTTTTAACCTTGGCGATCATTTCTTTAATCTCAGTCTCAAGTTTTGCTGGAGATATAAATCCATCTTCCGCGCCTGGGCCTACAATGAACTCTCTTGACCAAATCTACAATATTGGCGCATCAATGCGCATGCCGATAGGTCCGCTAGCAGCAGCTAAAACCCGCGGCTCTGTCTATATCCAAATAGATAATATTCCTGGCGAAAGCAAAGACCCTCTCCACCAAGACTGGATTGATGGAGTCTATTGGGTAAGCAATTCTGTATTTTTCACTCCCCCTGCCCCAGGCTCTCAAACTTCTAGTACCCCAGAAAAGTCTGGCATAACCATTGTCAAAGAAATAGATAAAGCTACGCCTCTGCTCTACAAAGCTTTATTAACACAAGATCATATTGGTCATGTTAAATTTGAATTCTTCCGCGAAGTTGGCACAACTGGCCCAAAGCTATACTATGAAATCACTCTACAAAACGTCTTAGTGTATAGTGTAAAGCCAACCTATTGCCACGTTAGAGATAACAATTTTTCATATCTAGAAGAGGTCGCATTTGATTTTGAAAGTATCACTTGGAAGTACACAAATTACAACCCTGATGGCTCAGCAGCCGGTGTAATCGAATATGGCTGGGATTTCGCAACACAGCATGCTATCTAAACTTTTAGAGATGGTTACTGTTTTATGGTAATCAGATTTTAATCTTTTAGTAGGGGCATCCCTTGTGGTTGCCCGTTTTGTTTGCGTAGTCTGCGTCTTTTGCGTTCATCTTAGAAAAGATGAAATATGTGGGAAACGGCTATCGCCGTTGCAATCTACGTCGGGTAGCTTGCACTACCGCGCTAACTGATGCGTATCTACGGTTTCCAACTCCATCGCACTCTTCATTCCAAAAATCTTTTAGCCTTTTATATTTTTGCAAGACAAGCTCGTATTAGAGTAGAAACCACTTAACAAACCACCATTAAACTCTTACATAGCAAAATTCATTTGTTTCTAGACTATTTTCTCTTACAATGGTTGTACTAGTTGTCGATAATAGTCGTTGAGACTTATGGGTATCATAGATTATTTCTACATTGTTTTTTTTGGTTTTAATGATGAGGTGGAATTATGAAAACATATAAATTGCTATTGGTTCTCTTGGTTTGTTCTCTGAGTATTTCTTCTAGTGCTGATGTCATTTACGTTGATGTATCAGCCTCTGGTGCGAACGATGGTTCTTCTTGGCTTAATGCATTTAACAATCTTCAAACGGCTCTGGATAGTGCAACAGAGACAGATCAAATTTGGGTAGCGCAGGGAATCTATCTCCCAACCACAGAGATTGGCGGAACTGGCGATAGATACCGCACTTTTCAATTGAAAAATTCTGTAACTCTATACGGAGGCTTTCCTACTGGCGGCGCTTCTTTAGACGAAAGAAACCCTTTGATATATGAAACGATTGCAAGCGGTGATTTAAATCAAGACGATGGAGAAAATTTCACCAACCGCAGCGACAACTGCTACCACGTATTCTATCATCCAAGCTCTTTGGCTCTTAATTCTAATGCCGTATTAGATGGCTTTGTTATCTGCGGAGGATACGCCGATGGCAGTAGCCCACACAATTACGGAGGCGGAATATATTGCAACAATTGTGATATTAGGATTTACAATTGTCAACTAAGAGACAACTTTGCCCAGATGGGAGGCGCAATATACTGCGAAGCTTGTGAGCCGAGAATAGAAAATTCTATAATATCGTTCAATAATTCTAGTTATTATGGCGGTGGTATCGCCTGTTACACAGCCTCACCAACAATTGCCAACTCTGTATTGTATGCCAATAATGCAGACAGCTCTGGCGGAGGGGTTTATGACGGTAGCAGCTCAGCTCTTGAAGCGGCAACCATTGCAAATTGCATTCTATGGGCAAATACAAATAGCACCTCTGGCGACCAAATTTATGACTCAGGAACAACATCAATGGTTAGTTACTGTGATGTTGAAGGTGGTTTTGGGGGCAACAATCTAGACACAGACCCCCTCTTTGTCGATGCGGCTGCTGGCGACTTTCATCTTGGCTATTCTTCTCCATGTATAGACGCGGGCAACAATAGCTCTACTACCCTAAGCAGAGATATCGAAGGAGACAACCGTATAATTAACTCATCTGTAGATATCGGAGCAGACGAGGTAAACGGCTACGCCCTAACTGTAAACATAGAACCAACTCCGGCAGGAGAAGTCTCCTTGAGCCCAGACTACAAACTCTATGCAGACGGGACAACAGTAACACTTACAAGTAGCTCCAATACAGGCTATACATTTGACAATTGGAGTGGGAATGTAAATAGCTCTCTTAACCCTATCACACTGACAATGGATTCTGACAAAACAGTTGTCTGTAATTTCACCTTTAGCGGGGATGTATTGTTTGTAGATGATGACTCTACCGCAGCTAGCCCTGATGGGAGTTCGTGGGCGAGTGCGTTCCCTAGCTTGCAACAGGCGTTAGATGTTGCGCAGGTTGGTGATCAGATTTGGGTAGCATCGGGAACTTACAAACCTACCAAACGAATCGATGCGTCAGATGCACGTTCTGCAACTTTTCAACTCCAAAACGCCATACCAATTTTTGGTGGCTTTGCAGGAACGGAAAATCCATCAACCTTCAATTTGAGTGATCGCGACTTTGTTGCAAACGAAACTATCCTATCAGGAGATATAGGTCTCCCAGGAGGTGACTTTGACAACTGCTATCATGTATTCTATCATCCAGTATCTTCTGCGCTAACTAATTCGGCAATACTAGATGGAGTTACGGTTACCGGCGCAAATGCAAATGGCTCACAATTTGGGCAAAGTAACGGCGGCGGGATGTATAATTACACATCTTCTCCTACGATTAAAAACTGCATCTTCACGGGAAATAAAGCATCTCTTGGAGCGGGGATGTATAATTACAAATACTCTTCTGCTAGTATTAGCAATTCTACATTCTCAGATAATATAGCTGCAAACAACGACGCAACCCCACACGGCAGTGGAGGCGGAATATTCAACTCAATTGGTTGCGACACCTATCTAGCAGATTGCCTATTCATAAACAATACTGCAACTAACGGTGAGGGCGGTGGAGTCAAATTCGAAGGTGGCGGCACTCCAACGGTAATTCGTTGCCACTTTGAAACTAATAACGCCACGATTGGTGGAGCCCTTCTGATTTCTTCCAATGTCGGCGCAACCGTCACGGACTCTAAATTTATCGATAATACTGGCGGAGCTGTAAATATTTCTCAATGCTCACCTAGATTAGAAAGCTGCATCTTTAGAGGCAACTCTCGCAATGATGGCGCAGCTATACAATGCTTCAAAGCTTCTCCAAAAGTCACAAACTGCCTCTTCTTTGATAACACCGCAACCAACGCAGCGATTATACACAACATGCAAGACTGTTATGGCGAGTTTACAAACTGTGTTCTTGCCAATAATACAAACACTACAACCAACTACGGTGCAGTGTTTAACTATAGTAACTGCCATGTCAAGCTTAACAACTGCATCTTATGGGCAAACACTTCCAATGCTATAGTAGATTCGAACGGAGGCTCTAGTGAAGTTAACAACTGCGACATCCAAGGCGGCTATGCTGGAGGAATCGGTAATATCGATGCAAATCCTAATTTTGTCGACATTAGCAGCGGCGACTATCACCTACAAGCAAGTTCACCATGTATAGACAGCGGCGCAGACGATGCAGTCTCTACCTCAACCACAACAGATCTCAATGGCAACAACCGCTTCGTTGATGGAAACTGCGACAGCATTACCACAGTAGATATGGGATGTTACGAATTTAGCCACAGATATTCAGGCGACTTAAACGACGACTGCGCAGTAGACATATTAGATATGGCACTCTTAGCTAACAGCTGGGATAATTACTCCCGCGACTACGACATAGCAACCGGCTACGGCGACGGTATTATAGACATCTCAGACTTGTCAGTAATCGCAAGTAATTGGCTAGAAAACTAACACTTGCGTTAAACCTTAGCTGCTTTTGCTTTAGGGCTAAATGCGCAAGGAACGCAGATGAAGGCTTGGGCTTTATTTTATCAACAAATAAAACAAGTTGTTTTAATTCCATTTCGTTTGCGCCTCTTGCGCTTGCCCTGTTAGAGTTCTAACTCTAATAGGGTCAAAGTAGTTAAAAAGGTGTGGTATTCCAAGTCTCAAGCGTTATTCAATGCCCATCTGCATTGTGAACCCTATCACACTCCTTCAAGTCCTTCATGCTCTCCATGGTAAAGAAAGCAGTTAAGATTTTAGTGCTAGTAGCTATCTCCGAATGGATGATAGTGGTTTATCGTTTCTATGTATTTGGCAGGTTTTAAATCTCTCGCTAGCGAATAATATTTCTCTTTGGAGTTTGCCATCTCAGTCAAGAATGGTTTCAATGCCTCGGTTAGAACTTTGGTGTCTGGATTTTGTTGGATTGCTTTGTATTTATCGCCGAGCAGTACATCCCACCCAGACCCAAGCAGTACAGCACCAGAGCTGACATACGGGTCTATCTTGTCTAAGGTAACGCCGCCAGTAACGAAGATTGGTACAAGCGCATGCATCGCTGCGCAACTAGCAAGCGATATTCTCTTAGGGCCACCTTGATTTGAGGCGTTGAAGAATTTTGCGAAATGAGCGCCTGCCTCTACTACCCCAACGGCATCTGCAAAGGTCTCCACTCCTGGCACTATTATATGGCTGCTAGAGAACTTTTTAATTGTCTTGGCAGAGAGTGGCATCATACTCACAAAACCATCAACATCAAGCTGCGCTAATTCGTCTATCGATGGCATATCGGGCCTACGGCTCTTAAGGAAGTTTAGCATTGGCCCATCGTCAACAATACTTCCAACCATAATTATCATCTCGGGGAAGGCTTTTCGGATTCGCCGAATCTCATCTGTAACATTTTTTCTTCGGCAAGTAATCTCTATTGCACTCGCACCTGCAGCAACGCAGGCCTCTGTTAGTTGAACAGCGTCGAAGTTGTCACTTACGAAAATTGGCACAAAGCCCTGTTGGTGCAATTTGCAATAACGCTCTAATAAAGTTTTCATCTCTAACCTCAATCTTTTGTAAAATAATTTTTTAGTTTTTCTGCTGCTTCCAGGAATGCCATCTCCTGAGATTCGTAAGTAACACCTCCAATATGAGGCGTAATGACAAGATTGTCGTTGCGGCGGGTATAATCAATCATAGGATGATTTAACAAATCTTTTTGCCATTCACCGTCAATAACATCGACTCCTGCCGCAGAGAGATGCCCAGATTCTAATGCATCTATCAGCGCCGCTTCATCAACAATCGCACCTCGGCTGGTGTTGATAAGGACTGCACCCTTTTTCATTTTAGCGATTGCTTTCTTATCTACAAACCCACGGTTTTCTTCATTGAGATGAATATGCACAGACAGAATATCAGACTGCGCAAGCAATTCATCGTAGCTAACTTTTGTAACGCCTTCAATCTCAACACTCGAAGTATCGTAGCCGATTACATTCATTCGAAAAGCCCTACCGTATTGAGCAACTATATTGCCCAGACGACCACAGCCGAGAATACCAAGCGTTTTATATGCTATCTGGTGGCCACGATATTCGTCTCTTGCCCACTTGCCCTGTTTAGCGGCGTTTACCGCTGCAGGCAGATGCCTTGATGTCGCTAAAACAAGCGCCCAAGCAAGCTCGGCGGTTGCGGTAATCTTATCCAGAAACTCACGATCCTCTTTAAGGCACAGCACCGCTACCCCCTCTTGCGCTGCATATTCAAGATCAATGTGATCTAGGCCAGTAGACGCCGTCGAGATAGCCTTGAGACTCGGGGATAGCTTCATTAAATCTCCGCTAAGACGAACGAAAAGAGAAGCGAAATATGCGTCTGCGCCCACAATAGCCTTTGCCAAAGCAGCTTCTGTTGGTTCAATATATCGCACTTGAAAAGCAGACTCCAAGACCGCCTTGGCTTTTGGGGCATGGGTAATATCGGCTGCGCACACAAGTATAGGTTTTTCTGAAATTGACATTTAATACGCCTCACTCTCAATAAGAATTCGTTTTGTATTATTCACCCAAAGATGATTCTCTAATCATAAGTTTCACCGGCATCACTTCATGCACCGCTGTATGCGATCTCTCGGCAATCAACTTTCGCGCAAGCTTTGCCGCTGCATATCCCAGTTCAGATCGCACTCTATAGACGCTCGACATCGGCGGGGTTAGATGCTTTGTCATCGGGCTATCGCCAAAACCAACCACTGCCACCTCACGCCCTACTTCAAGCGATAGTTCTTGTGCCGCTTTATAAACACCGGCCGCTATCAGATCCTTGGCAGCAAATATCGACCAGCCTCCCTTTTGCTTGTGTTCGTCAGTGAGTATTTTTTTTGCCGCTTCATAGCCAGCTTTTATTTGCGCATCAAAATCAGTTGCCAACACTTCATCACGAACATCTATTTCAAATAGCAGTTGCGCAGTATCACCAAAGCCCTGCTGGGTCAATGCCGACTTCCAGCCTTCCATTCGTTTCTGCAAACTTGACGAACCCGAATGCTTGCCAATATGAAAAACGCCGCGCCCAAATCGCTCAAGGAGATGGTTCGTTGCCAAGTAGCCGCCAGTAAAATTGTCTACGCTCACCGAAGACAAACCAGAACCTTCTATCGTCCTCTCGAGCAACACAACCTCTACTCCAATATCTGCCAATCTTTGCAGAGTTTTTTTGTAGTCAACATTATCATACGCCACCAGAACAACTCCAGCCGTCCCCTGAGATGGTTTATCTAGATACTCTAAGAGCCTCTGGTGTGAACCATTAAAATCCACAATCCGACAGACCTGACCATGTTCGCTACAATACTGACTATAACCCAAAGATATATCGCTAGTCCATGGATTAGACCCCAATCGCAAAAACACAATCTCACCGACATGTTTTTCTGCCGGCTTCTCGCAAGAGCATTGGTCTGCGCGAGGAATGCTTGTTACAACTGCTCCTAATCTAGGATACCGCAAAAGCACACCTTGAGCTTCGAGTATATTGATCGCCGAGCGAACCGTTACACGGCTAACATCATACCGCTCACTCAAACGTCGTTCTGACTCAATTACATCGCCAAGAGAATAGCTGCCGCCCTGCAAATCCTTCTTGATTAGCTCGGCGAGCATATCTTTCTTGTAATTATTTGTTTGATTTTCATTTTTATTCATAATACCAATCCGAATTATTTCAATACCAATGGTAATACCAGCGGCCGTTCAAATCAATCACAATCTTGGAAAAATGGAATTTTGACACAAAAAACGGATAAAACCGCAGATAAAGGCGGGCGAAAAAGAGTTGAGTTAGTTGGTAGGGATTGGTTGTTAGGGGTTAGCATTTCTAGCCACGAATAGATGGCGATTACAGAATGAATAAGATCGTAGGGAAAATCCTTGTGGTTATCCAAAACATACAATCACCCAAAACGACATTTGTATTAAAAAATCGCAACCATTTCTAAGAGAAATGAGTAGTCAGGCGTTAATCAACTTACCATCACAAAAAAAATGCTTTCCGCTTAGCGCGGTGGCGCAAGCCGCCCGATGTAAATTGCAACGGCAACGCCGTTTCCAACTCGCCCGATGTAAAATAGCAACGGCACCAGCCGTTTCCAATCTCAAACCCCTCCTACATTATCCGGTATAACTTCTAGTCTTTATCAGGGTAGCATTCCATTTTTTGACCCTGTTGTTCAAGTGTATAGGAAATCTTTTGTGAGAGTTTTTCAGGGCTGTACAGTGCGATCGCACTACCTCCAGTTGTCCATATTTTCATAGGAAAAGTTTTTTGCTTACGTAGATTTCGAGTTGACCAGGCTTTAAGTTGATTCATTATCTGTTTTTTAGTAGCATCACTTCTAACAACGATGTGTACATGATTGGTTCGTATATGTGCTGCAAACAATTTCCATTGTTTGATTTCGCAATGTTTTATTATAGCTTCTAAGACAATTTCACGGTCGGATTGGTTTAATACTATGGGTTGATTTGTGAGTGTATCTTTTTCATAGTTATTAAATCTTTCAGAGCTCGTAAGTCTCTGTGTTTTACCGTCATTACGATATGTACTCCCGCGATTATCTCCGTGAAGCCATGTTCCGTATGTTGTAAAAGTGATAAAGTATGCTAGTGGTTTCATATTAAACACCGACAACACTTAGTGAAATTACCGTAATTTAAGGCAGTAACGTTTTACTTTCAACCCCTTTTTCCATCGTGATTCGATTATTTTAGAAGATAGAACGCGGCTATCGCCGCACTATTTTACATCGGGCGGCTTGCGCCACCGCGCTAAGCGACGACCACTTATCTGTAATGAGAGGTTAATTAACGCTTGTAAGGGGGAATTAGCATTCTTAGCATCATTTACGTCTAGATGTCTGCAATCTCCAGTTTAAATTTGTCAGTCAAAGCCGCATTGAACGGTATGCGGAGCTGGGGCTCCGCGTCCCCAGCAATTATCACCAAATCGCATCGGCAATCACCTTAACGCTATCAATCAATGAAACTCCGGTGTGATAAAGTGGGTCAATATCTGGGACTGCAGGAATACTCGTAGCGACTGTGCCATCCGCCCCTCTTGCCTGAATAGCCACGAAATTCGTTTCAGGCTTAATATAATTTGCGCAGTATGCGTTGTAAACTTTTTGCGCGACATTAAGACAATACGTTTTTTGCTCCTGAGTTTTTGATATTTTCCAGCATTCTAAGGCTGCGCGAAGAGTCTCTGGAAGAGACCACCACGGCATATCCTTATGAACGGTTGTGCGGCTAATCAAATCGAAGAGTTTAGCTATGCCGCCAATCTGAGCCTGAAAACCATTTTCAAAATTTCGTTTTAGTATATCAGGCATATAACCTTCAATTTGCTCAATCTGCGCATACTGTTTCTCGTCTGCGAGGTTGTACTTTTTGACAGCATCTGTGAATTTTAAGGCAAGCCCTACAAATTCTAGCGCATGCCCAGAGTCAGAGATGACATACCCGTGGTCTTCATACGGATTGCCATCTTTATCGATAAACTCGACAAAGTCATAGTCCTCTAAATTTTCCCATTTAGAGCCAATGTTAACATGCCGCGACAAAATATGCTCAATAACTTTCAAGCCCAACTCAACTCCTAGAGGGTCTTTTTGGAGCTCTACCATCAAAGCTGCCATACCTATCTGTATCATAAACGGGCCATGCGAATATCGTCCTGCTACTGGTGACACAGGGTTGTTTGGGTCTAGCTGTTGCTGGTCTGAAGCAAAGGAGCCGTTAAATATAGCATCAACAATATTTAGAGAATAACTACGCGCATCAGCAATCAGATCTTTATCGTCTAGGTAAGAAGCGGCGGAATAAATCCCTTTTGAGGTAAACAGATCACTAAAATTATAAGGGTCTTTAGAAGTAATCTTAAACACCTCTCTGGAACCATTCGCGTCTAATTTATACGGTTCGCCTTGCGGGGTCATGGTAAAGAAGAGGCGGCCTGAATTTTGTTTGCGCACTTGGCAAATGTGATCGAGCAAATCACGCAGGACTACTTCTACTTTTTCAAGAAGAGGTTTTGTTTGTTCTAAATCACTATGCGATTTCAGATACATTGCGCTAAAAGTCAGAGCTTCCAGAGCGCGGCCCTGAATCCAAATATAAATCGACTCCGATCCGTGAGCTGGATCATTAAAATGATCTTTCCCGTCGACTGGGCTAAACTTCATATCAATCCAGCGATAATCAGGCCTTGCCAAGTAGCGATCCACAATAATCTCTAGGTTTGACAAAATGATTTGTCTCGATCCAAGAACCACTTCATTAAAAAAACTCTCTGTTTTTTTTTCAGTCAACTCTAATCTCCAATCTTACTCTCGAGACGGCTAGTCTCTTTTAAAAGATTTATTCGGTACTGTTTTATCCTCTCGTCAATATAGCATAACCCCCATTATATTCAAGTCAACTCTTGGCGAAGCCTAACTGTTTTAACGCAAAGGACACTAAGTGTATGAACGTTAATTAACTCTAGAAACGCTAACCACTAACAACTAACTCAACCCTTTTCATCTGAGGTTAATCTACCGCAAAATCTGTTTAGCTCATAAAAAAAAACAGTGTCTTTATGAGCATCAAAAGCTATACTGTAAGCGATTATCGTAGGCACTGAGATAGCATAGGATGGAAAATATATCATGAAAACAATAATGACTGTTTGTGGTCCGATTGAACCTGACAAAATAGGTCTGACATCTATGCATGAGCATGTCTTGGCTGATCTGAGCTTTTTTGCGAGTCCTATCACTGACGACATCCAAGAGACGAGCCCTATCAATCTGCGCAGCCCAATAGAGATGAAGAACTTGTGCTATCTGCGCAATGGTTGGCTTGGTTACTGCAGCGATAATTGGAATCTCAGAGACCCAGAGCTAATGACAAGAGAGGTTCAGTATTTTAAAGATCAAGGCGGTGCTACCATCCTAGAAGCAAGCGCGCCGGGCATTCGTTGTGACACTGAAAAACTAAGAGAAATTTCAAAAGCCACTAACGTAAATATAATCGCCAGTACAGGCCTGTATCGAGAAGAAACATGGCCCGACCATTTTACCAACATGAGCGCAAAGGATATGCAAGCTCACTTTCTAGACGAGATTAATTGCGGGATTGATGGCACAGATGCTAAAGCCGGCCATATAAAAACGGCGATTGCCAGCGGCTCAGAAAACGAGTTTAACTTCCTAAAAGCTGCTGTATGGGCTGCTAATGAAACTGGGCTTATGGTAACCGTCCACACAAGCTATACAACTACAATTGAGAAGCGCAGAAAAATTTTACAAACTTGCCTACAAGAAGGAATGAAGCCTGAGAAGCTATTGCTTTGTCATATTCACAACACATTTTCTAATCAGAATATGCAATCTTTTCTGCAAAACCAAGAGTTGTTTCAGTTAGATTTGAGCTGGGCTAGAGAGGCGCTTGATAAGGGAGTAAATGTCTGTGTTGATTTATTTGGTACCCCTTCAGACAACGACAGCTTCGATTCTTTTGCTCGCGCAGACAGTATCAAACTCATTGGTCTTGCTAGGCTGATTAATTCTGGCTACGCAGGTCAAATTGTTATAGGCAATGATGTGTATCAAAAAATCATGACCAGAAGCTACGGAGGCCATGGTTACGCCAGAATAATTAACTATGTAATTCCTGCCCTGATTAATAGCGGAGTAGACAAAAAGATAGTCAATCAAATTACCACACATAACCCTGCTCGGTTACTGCAACACTGAGAGAACCTCTAATAATTCTATTGAAATCACACCGGTTTCTGGTAGAATTAGCAGAGTTATTACGTCTACTTGAGCTGTTAAGGAGAGACAAGTATGTTAGAGCAAAATCTCTGGGGTGCCATTGCAACCGTCCCTCAGTTTGATGGATTATTTGTATTTAACCCATTAAGGGTTGTATTTCTGATTGCTTGGTTCTATCTATGCTTGATTATCACAGGCTCGATGGAAGATAGCCCCATAATGCCTAAGAGGTATAAGCAATGGCTCAACATCATTTCAATTGTTTTTGCACCGTTTGTTTTCTTCGGGCTCTATGCAATATATATCTACTATGAAGCCCAAAGGCAGCAGATAACCACCTGGGAAATGCTTAAAAAAGTTGCCTCGGGCTCTTTCTTTGGCTTTAAAAGACACATTGCTGGAAATTCGACTGGAAATTCGGTTGAATTGATAGATATGAGCGGAAAGAGCTTTGATGAGATCTACGGTGGCGACAAAAGAAAAGATGATATCTCGGGGATACTCTCTCTTGCAGAGACGATTGTCTGGGACTGTCTTAACGAGCAGGCGAGCGATATTCTCATCGACCCTGTCTCGAGCGAGAAATATACGGTTCGTTTTCGTATTGATGGCCAATTGCGTGTAATGCAGGAAGTTGACAAAGGCACTTGCGTTGCAGTGGTCAACAGCCTTAAGGCGCTCTCTGGCATGGATATCGCCGAGAGAAGAAAGGCTCAAGACGGAGCATTCTCAGCGCGGCACGATAGCGGCGTCGCATCTTTCCGTGTCGCCAGTGCGGGAGTTGTTAACGGCGAAAAGCTTTCTATTCGTGTACTCTCTCCAAATACCGACCTCTATGACCTAGAGAAAATTGGTCTAAGCGGTAAAGACCTCAAGAAAGTTACAGATACTCTAAGCAAGCAGCATGGCATGATTCTAACTTGCGGACCAACAGGAAGCGGCAAGACTACTTCACTCTATGCCATGCTATCTCATATAAATGCCTATGAGCGGAATATAATTAGCGTCGAGGATCCAGTTGAGCATCCTCTTGAGAATATATCCCAGATCGAAGTGAACACAAAAGCGGATGTAACCTTCGCCAAGGCTCTACGAGGAATACTGCGTCAGGACCCTGATGTTATTTGTGTTGGCGAGATTAGAGATGAAGAGACTGCCCAGATTGCTATGCAGGCATCTAACACAGGGCATCTCGTTTTGTCAAGCTTGCACAGCAACTCCAACTTCTCCGCTATAGTCAGGCTTATGGATTTGGGGATAAAGCCTATAATGCTTGCGTCGGCGCTGGATATAATAATGTCTCAGCGGCTGGTCCGTAGGCTTTGCGATGACTGCAAGACAAAGGCGTCATTGTCTCAGGAGCAAACCGCCAAACTTGAGAGCCGCGGAATTAACACTGACAAGATTATGCAACCGGTAGGCTGTGTAAGATGCGGTGACACTGGCTATCGCGGCAGGATTGCCATATACGATGTACTAAAACTTGATACCGAGCTAAAGCAAAAACTCTTCACTGATGGCGTAACAGCTGGTAAGGTTCGCCAACTTGGTGAAAATATTGTTAAGCCTAGACTTCGCAAACAGGCGATGAAGCATGTTCTCAATGGTTTAACTACATTCAATGAAATTAAACGTGTAGTCTAAGGAAGGATTCTATTTTTATGGTTTTCTGGATATGTTTATTATTTAGCGTAATCAGTGCTTTCTTAGCCTCTAGGCGAGAATTCCCTCAGATATGGGTTGCAGCATTCAACCTGATTATCTCGGTTTATATTTCTGTCGGAGTAACAGCTTCTCTTGGCAAAAGTTTTCCTACAGCATTCGAAAATCAAATTGCACATATGGCAATGTTTATTGGCGCTGGAGTACTGGTCTTTATTCTTATGCAGTTTTTTGCTAAATCCTTCATCCTTCATGGAATAAGACTAACTCTTCCGGTTAATTTTACTAGATTTGCCAATATCATACTCGGTTTTATTATGGGATATATTTTGGGTGGCTGGATTCTTTTTGCAGTATTTATGTCACCGCTCCAATGTGTGCCTGCAGTTAAAAAGATGTGTAAAAACAGTGCAATGGTTCATTCTTTTGAGAGCCCTATTCTCTTTGCATGCAGTCTTTGCGACTCAGCAAGCGTACAGAATAATAGCGATGAATTCAAGAATGCTATCTCATGGATAGATAATTCTTCGCAGCTTGGCAAAGAATCACAAGTCAAGGCAATCGAAGAGAAATCAGACAAATAAACAAACTTCAAAAACCTTTTCTTAGTTTAAAATTTCAGATAAAGGTTAAATTACCCACTGACCACTAACAACTGCCCCTCTTACTGAGGATGCGAAAATGGTCTGTATAGTGGGTCTGCGATTAGAAGCATTTGCCATGAATTGAATGGGTTGCTTCTGTAGTATGCCTCTACTATTTGTCTGCCGCTAGAGAGGTTTGAGAAGAAGGCGTCTGGCATTGGGAATGCGCTTAGGTATGGCTCACTCACCGCTCCTATTGTTGCAGTAATTCCTTTAGCTAATAAGTTTGGCACCCACTCTCCACTTTTAGTGCTGCGCAGATGAACCGCCTCCCAACTTGCAATGTGATATCCAACAGCACCATCTACAAAACTAAATGAGTCTATATATTTCTTGAGGCTATACCAACCGCAGTAAATCCCTGCGTCTGGGCAGCTATTTGCTGGAAAGAGCTTTTCTGTATTCTCAACTTCTACTCTCCAGCCAAGCTTCTTGAAATGTTCGGCTGCGCGGAGTATTGAACTGTCGTACTTCTCAAACTCACCCTTGCTCTTGTTTCCACTGTATCCACGCGCATCGAAGTAGGCGGTTGCGAAAAGCCCTTTCTTCTCAGCTCGCATTGCCTTATCGACTAGAGCTTTAGCTATCGCCGGGGTTGGCCCATCAAGCCGTGAGACCATAATAGTTTTAACGTCAAGCCAGAAGACTCTATTTTTGAGCTCGTTAGGTTGCCAACGATAAAGCTCATAATCACCAAACTTAAGCATAGACAATTCACTATCAAGAGCCGCCAAAGTTTCTTTGCCAGAGAGCGACCTCTCTTGCATCGTTAATAAATCAAGAGACTTCGCCTCTCCTGCAACCGCCGCGATTGATTCGTAGTAGTGGGAGTCAAGTTTCTCAGAGAGCGAGATCTTCTTTACGCTCGCCTGTTTGAGTTTTAGCTGACAATCTAAAACTTTTTTATAATCACCGCTACCGTCGATATCCAAGAGTTTGGGGATTACCTTCGTCCAGCTATAGTAGCCATAGAATCTGCGATACAATCTTGAATATGCTCTAGACTCGCTTTTGTTTGCGGAATTGTTGGCCAGTCTAGAGATACGCTTTAGCTCACTCTTTAATTGCGCATCGGTCTTGGATAAGAGCTCTCCTGTCGTTTTGAATTTAGGTAAGGCCTTAGAGATATCGTGCTGGGCGTTAAGGCTAAGAAGCTCTACATAAATCGCCCTGACTTTATCGAAATATTCTTTGCGGCGAGATATGAGCTTATTTTTGAGCGATTTATCAATCTTGCTAGAATCTACATTCTCAATTCGATATGGAATGCCGTATGTTGTGACGATACATTTAATCTTATTTTGCGCATCGCGGGTCTTGAGGTAGTTCAATACTGGCAATGCGACCTTAGCTTGGTAATTCTCTCTGGAAATATCACTGGCAAGCTTCGAGCCTAATCCAAGTGTAAGCAGATTACCTTTCGGAATTTCTCTTGCCTCAATATAGTGATGCGCAACCTCAATAGATTCAGGAATATCAGAGTTCGCCAAAACTAAAACTTGCGCAGGTTCAAGAGCGTAGGTAAGTGAACTTATTGTTAAAACGAGTAAGATAACGCGAAATATTAAGGACATAATCTTCCAAAATCTTAAATTGTATTAATTTAGAAAACCTCTAAGATAATCGGTATTTGCCAACCAATGTATCAAATAAATAGGTGAAGTTACAGAACCTATAAAAAGAAACCTCTCCATTTTTCAAATAACCACAGCTACAACTAGTCTTATAATCTTCAAGCCATTCATAGTAAACAGGTTTTAAAAGGCACGGGAATCAAAATCTCAAGCACTAGCGAATGCTTACTCTCAGTCATCACTCTACGCCCCTTCATGACTAAAAAAAAGGCAGACCAAAATGGTCTGCCCTTATATATCCATCTTTTAACTCGCTTAGCGAGTGAAGAATTCGATAATCTTTGTGTAGTCTACTTCGAACGGAAGACGTACTTCATCATGCTCTGGCATACGCTCAATAGTAGCCTTTAGCTTAGCGTCGTCAGAAGAAATCCACTCAGGAACAGCGAAACCAACTGCAGCTGTAGTCTCGATTGTGTCTGTGATGAACTTTTTGCTACGTTCTTTAACTTCGATAACATCGCCAACTTTAACCCTTACAGAAGGAAGGTCTACTTTCTTACCGTTAATAAGGAAGTGACCGTGTGAAACCATTTGGCGTGCTTGCCAGATAGTTCTTGCCCAACGCAAGCGACGTACAACGTTGTCTAGTCTAGTCTCAAGAAGAACCTGAAGAGCTCTATCAGTTGACACTCTTGACTTTTCAGCAAGTTTCATATAGCTGCGGAATTGCTTGTTTTGGATATTGTAGTAGCAAGCAATTTTCTTCTTTTCTTTAAGCTGAGTACCGTAAAGAGTAACTCTACCCCTACGATATCCATGCTGACCTGGACGGTTTTGATTCTTGACGTTTACGTGTTTTGGTGTCTCAGCGATTGGAGCACCCAAGGCACGTGTTAGTCTTACCTTTGGACCACAATAATTACCCATTTTTGTTTCTCCTGCAATTGTTTTGCTTACGCAGCCAATTAAAAGGCCGCTAAAATATTAAATAGTTACCTACGGGATCTTTCAATTAGGAGCAAAACTTCCCAAAAGCGTCTGCGATGGCAACCGATACAGAGCAACATATATACATGAATTAGTTTTAAAAACAATATTTTTATCTCAAAAAAAACCATTTTCTGCATAAACAGTGACTTTTTCATAAAAAACCCGCAATCTCAATTAGGGGACAATTGCCTATTTTCGGTTTATTCGTGACAGCATAGTGATATCTTCTTGGTGGGGTTGAGCGTGGTTTATGGGTTGTGCCGTAAAGCAGGAACAGCTGCAACCGGCCTTTGACTAAGCGCAGAAGCTCCTGTTTTACTCGTAACCACTAACAACTAAAAGGCGTATTTATTCCCCATAAACCACAGTAATAACAGTATTTAGCGCAGCAGAGAAAACATTTTCATTGACAAAATATCTCTCGTTGATAGACTCTTGGATTACCCTTGCCATATCCAAAGCAACGGTGCGTACTAACTTAAATCAGGGCATTTCTCTTGAGAATAGCCCACTATTAACTTTATAATTGGTTCATTATGTCAAGAAATTATCTAAGAAACGTAGCAATAATCGCCCACGTTGACCATGGAAAGACAACATTGGTTGACCAGCTCTTATATCAATCTGGAATGTTTAGAAATGCAGATCTCGACAAATTAGCTGGAGGCCAACACAATCTAATCATGGACTCTGATCCACTTGAGAGAGAGCGTGGAATCACAATCCTCTCGAAGAACTGCGCTGTCGACTACACCAACGAAGAGGGGCAAGAGTATAAGATTAACATTCTCGACACTCCTGGCCACGCCGATTTTGGTGGTGAGGTAGAACGTGTTCTCAAAATGGCGGACGGAGTAATTCTCGTCGTTGACGCATTTGAGGGACCAATGCCGCAAACACGTTTCGTTCTTGGTAAGGCACTTGAAAACAAACTCAAACCAATCTTGGTTGTAAACAAAGCTGACAGGCCAGACTCACGTCCTGACGATGTGGTTGATGAAGTATTTGACCTTCTAGTTCAACTTAACGCCGATGATGATGCCCTTGATTTCCCAATCGTATTTGCCTCTGCAAAACAAGGCTGGGCAAGAGTCAGTATGGATGACAACAACGACAATATGAAACCTGTATTCGATGCAATAATTGGTAAGGTTCCACCGCCAGAAGCAAACCCAGATGCACCACTACAAATGCTGGTGACAACTCTTGATTACTCTGAGTATGTTGGAAAAATATCTATCGGAAGAGTGTTTGCTGGTAAAGTAAAGCAGGCGCAGAGGGTTACAGTAATAGACGATGAGGGAAACCACACCCTACAAAAGGTTGTGAAACTCTATCAATTCAAGGGCCTGGGCAAGGTTGATGCTGATGAGATTGAAGCTGGCGATATCTGCGCAATAGCGGGACTTGATCCCGTAGACATTGGAAATACTATTGCCTGTCCAGACGAACCTAGCCAGCTTCCAATTATAACCGTAGATGAGCCAACAATGACAATGACATTCTGCGTTAACAATGGTCCTCTTGCTGGCAAAGAAGGCAAGTTTGTTACGAGTCGCCAGATTCACGATAGGCTTATGAAAGAGCTTCAAGTTAACGTTGCGCTAAGGGTAGAACCCGGCGCCAGCGGCGAAGAGTTCAAGGTAAGTGGACGCGGACTTATGCATCTTGGCATTTTACTTGAGAATATGAGACGAGAAGGTTTTGAGGTCTGCGTTGGAAAACCTGAAGTTATCTACCGTAAACTAGATGGAATCACCCAAGAGCCGATAGAGCTCTTAGCGGTTGATTGCCCTGCTGATTGCCAGAATGCGGTAATGAGTCTGTTAGGAGACCGCAGAAGTGAAATGATTAAAATGGATTCTAAGCCAGGCGCTGACGATTTTGTGCATATGGAATTTATGATTCCATCAAGAGGCCTGTTTGGATTGCATGCTAGAATGTTGAACGCAACTCAAGGACGTGCAATTATGCACCACACATTTGAGAGATACGAGCCAATGCGTGGCACTATCCCTCAAAGGCTTGCCGGAGTTATGATTGCTACTGACCAAGGAACTGTGACGCCATATTCACTTGACGCACTATTTGACAGAGGTTTCTTCTTCGTTCAGCCTGGCGATACTGTCTATGAGGGGCAGATTGTGGGCGAACACTGCAAAGATAAAGATATACCGGTAAACGCAACAAGACAGAAACAACTAACAAATATGCGAACCTCTGGCAAAGATGATTCTGCCAAGGTAAGACCGGCAAGAATCTTTAGCCTAGAGGCTGCACTAGAATATATCCAAGAAGATGAGCTAGTAGAGATTACCCCTAGCAATATCAGAATGCGTAAGAAGCTTCTAAAAGAAACGGATAGAAAAAGAGCTTCAAGAGCCGCAAAGAAATAAGGTTTCCCTCAAACCCTTATTGTAAAAAAGGCTCTAAGCGTCCAATTCGCTTAGAGCCTTTTTCATTTCTATATGCACCCTATATTTTCGATGAGCTGCGCAGAATTTTTAACTGTCTTATTCTATTTGGATGTATGAGAAGAATAGCGACTCCTCCAATGACATTTCCTATCGTAACGGGAACTATATTGTGAAACATAGCAGTCATCTCTGAGAGAGTAGCTCCACCGGCTAGCAATCCCAAGGGAATCAAAAACATATTTGCAACGCAATGCTCAAAACCACAGGCAACAAAAGTCATAATCGGAAATATGATACATACTATCTTTGAGATGATATCCTTTGCCATTGTAGACATTATAATTGCCAAGATAACCAAAGCATTACAGAGAATGCCTCTGATAACACACTCTCCAAATGTTAGCGAGAGTTTGTATTTAGAGACGCTAACCGCCAATGCACCAAGCGCGTTTAACTTATCAACAGAACCTAGTAATCCACCCTGCCAGATTAAGATTGCTGTTAGGATAGAACCAAGAAAATTTGCAACGTAGACAGTTGTCCAATTGCGCAATAGTTTTCTAAACGAAAACAATCCTGTAACGGTCCCGACAAGCATTATAACATTACCGGTAAAGAGTTCTGCGCCAGCGATTAAAACCAGTACAAGGCCAACCGAAAAGACGATTCCGCCAACAATCTTGCCGAGACCACTACTGATTGCAACCAGATACAACTGCGCACCTAAACCAATATAGATTCCAGCCAAGATACCAAGCAACATAAGTTGCCATAGATGGGTATTTGCCTTCTTAATACCAAGCACAGAAATTGCTTTTGAAAATTCTTTATTGGATAGCTTTGGATCGTAACCTGAGTTAGCGATGTCGTTGCTACGGCTGGAGTCAGGAGTAGCTGCGACGCCCATTATCTCACACCTCTGCGTAATAGTTTGATTTGTTTAATTCTGTTTGGATGGATAAGAATAATAGCCATGCCACCAATGAGATTACCAATGGTAACGGGAATAAGATTGCTAAATATCACCCACTGCTTCAATAGTGGCACCCCATCTGCTAAGAGACCAAGAGGAAGAAAGAACATATTGGCAATAGAATGCTCAAACCCACAAGCAACGAATGTTGTGATTGGCAGAACAACACAAATCACCTTTGAGATAATATCTCTTGCCATAGTCGCCATTATTAATGCCAATATAACAAGCATATTGCAAAGGATGCCCCTCAAAATACATTGCCCAAACGAGAGGGAAAGCTTAGATGCCGCAAGAGTTGATGCAGCCTTGCCAACTCCGTTTAGATGGCCAAATTCACCGAGCAACCCAGCTTTCCATATTAGTATTGCCATAAGTATTCCACCGGTTAGATTCGCTGAATAGACCGTCACCCAATTTCTAAATAGCCTTTTAACCTTAAACAAACCTGTGATGGTCCCAACAAGCATTATGATGTTACCAGTAAACATCTCAGCGCCCGCAATATGGACAAGTACAAGCCCAATGGAGAAAAACAGACCGCCTACCATATTCCCCATTCCATTAGCCATTGCGTTTAAAAATAACTGCCCGCCAAAACTAACATAAATACCAGACAGCACGCCGAGCAAAAATAGTTGCCAAATATGAGTATTCGCTTTTTTAACACCAATATTAGATATGACCTTTGAAAATTCTTTCTCTGAGAGCTTTGGGTCATATTTTTGATTTTCAGAGATTTCTCTTACAAAATTCTTAGCGCTGCTACTACTACCTCCATCCTGATACATATGGTCCAAAGATGCATCATCTCTTTGCTTGGTTGTAATCATACACCCCTCCTATGGTCAAAAAATGCTTGGATATTCATACCCAAGCATTAAACTGCCATATCAGCACTAAACTCTTAACACTCACTATTTTTTTGGCAATATCCCAGCAGCACTCATACTCTGCTGTAGCTGTTGCATTTGAGCCTCAAGTCGTGCATATTTAAGTTTCATACGAGATTCTTTTTTGTCCAGCCTTGTGCTTTCTCTGTCTATGGAGTCCTGTATTGACTGAATCATTTTATCTAGGCTACTCTTCTTTATCGAAAGAATAGAATCGCTACCATCAGTATATCTATCAACCATATCTGAGAGGCTACCCGCCACACCCTGTTTGATAGACACTACAGTATTGTATGTGCCGCTAGTAAGAGAGCCCGGATCGAAGTCAATTTGCAAACCTCTCTCTGGATAGTAATTACCAGCTGAATCCTGAGCTGTGATAGAGCCTATTATCTTTCCACCAATGATATCTGCATCGTGCCAAGTTGTATCGCCAACTCTTCTAATCTGCGCCGAAGTAAGAGATGTTCCATCATAAACGGCAGAGATTTCATAGTCACCTGGCTTCGTGTAATCTTTAACTAAATCGAATGAGAAATTTGAGCTATTGTCGCCAGTTATGCGACCCTTTCCACTTGAGCCAAGAAGATCTAAGACCGCATTAAAATCATCATCTACCGCAGAGTCAAAGACATCCTCGTCAAGCTCTAATAGGCCGTCACGATTAAACCCTATTCCAATCTGGGATGCCATAGAGTATGTATCGCTGTCATTAAAACCAACTGCTGTACCAAGAAAATTGCTGCCAAGATCAGAAAGAAGGTTTCTAACAGTTATATCCCCAATAAGAGGGCCTGCTTTTTTGGTTGCAGGATCATATTTGCTAACATCTTTAAGGTGGGAAACCGCTTTATTATACGAGTCTACCATCGCCTTAACATTCTCTTTGAGTTTGCTTCTATCACGAGAGATGTTTAGAGTGACGCTCTTTCCAGCCTCTGTAACCTGTGTTAAATCTAGAGTTACACCCTCAATAACACCATCAACAGAATTAGAACTACTCGTAATCCAGTCTCCCGCAGGAAATCCATCAACCCTGACTTGTGAATCACTCGCTGCTTGAGCTACAGTAAATGCGGATGCGTCAGTAAACTCTGTCATACCAGAGACAGTTGAACCGCCCGTAGTCGCCACAGAAAAATCAACCGTGGTAGAAGAGTCATTTACATAGCTTACAGAAAGCGAGCTAGAACCACTAACAGTATCAAGAACATTAATCACTCCATCTTCTAGAGTAACACCCGCAGAAGAGCCGAACCCCCTCTGCATAGCATCAACTAACTGACCAAGCGTAGATTGTTCAGTAATATCGAAGTCAACGTTCATAGACGCACCACTGTTATCAGTAGCAGTAATGGTCAGCGTTGAGCCAACAAGACCATCAAAGTCACTAAGTTGACTCAATTTAGTGTCTTTACCTGCAGCAACCGTATCACCGCTTGAGGTATCTGTATATTCGTATTTCTGAGATTTTAGAGCCTGGCTATTAGAATCTCTTACCTTAATTGCATAATCACTGCCGCTATCGGTGCCGCTAAGGACTAGATGCTCTCGACCAGTACCATCATCAAAACTAAGCAATGATGCTCTAACCCCTGGATTATCAGAAGAGTTATTGATGAGATTAACAAGGTCTTCTAATGTAGTATTAGCCCCAACAGCAATCTCAACTTCTTTGTTGTCATATGTATATATGAAATTACCTTCACTTACATAGTCAGTTGCATACATAAAATTGCCACCATGCACAATCCTCTCGCTTGTCGCAAGTTTGCCAACTTCTATGGAGTACGAACCCTCCTGTGCAGAGTCAGAGACGCTAACACCAAGGACATCTGCATCGCTAATACTGGATTTAAAGCTGTCAATATCTTTAAGAGTAGCAAGAGAATCTACGGAAGCGTTTAGGTCTGATAAATGACTCTTAATCTCATCCCAAACCTTAGCCGTACTTTCTTTATCTTTCTTTGTCTGCTGAAGCTGCGCTTTATGACGACCTTCAATTGCCATAAGCTGTTGGACAATTTTAGCGGTATCAATACCTGTCGCTAATCCAGTTAATTCCATTATAAATTCCTTCCGGTTATAAATCCGAAATCTAACCTCACAGCTCTATTTCATTGTCTATATCGACAAGAAACACGCCTTCATTAACAATATTGTCGTTAGATATCTATCTTTTGGCTTGAGTGCCGTTTTTGTATGCAGAAACAACCATACGACCAACAGAGAGTTTTTCTATCTGCTGGGCTAGTAAGTTTTTATGGCAAGCCAATATCACCGATAGCTTCTCGAAGAGTTTTTGTATCTCAACCCTTTCACTCTCAAATTTATGGTCCTCGAAAATCCCCCTAGAGGACATTGATAAGCTCAACTCTGCAATATATTCACTACAATCTTGACTCTGATCTATATTGTCACGCTGCAAATGAGCTATCTGCGCAGCAAGGGTATTACGCATCTCTGCAATGAGTTTATTATCATCGAAATCTTCTATATTGTTATCCATCATGCAACTTTTATTCTATTTTGAGCTATCATATTCTCTACTTCTTCAAGCAACTCTATTGCATCTTTGTAATCATTATCTAATGAAACAAGCTCAAGAAGAATATCTTTCGCCAGTTCTAGTTTGCCCTCTTTGACATAGAGATTCGAGAGACAAAATAGAACTGATAAATCATCTGGATGTTTCATCAAGTACTGTTCGAGATAATGGATTACTTTCGAAAAACTACCCATCTGCGCAGATACTTGGAATAAGCCTAGCAATGCCGCCATATTATCACAATCTAACTCAAGGGATTTAAGGTAGTACGCAAACGAATCCTCAAACTCCCCAAGCTTTTGATAAAGCGATGCCAAAGAGGCGTGTGCTTTACTGTTATTTTGGTCTAACTTAACAGACAAAACAAGAGCCGCCATAGCACTCTCATTGTCGTTTTGTGCCATTGCAATCAGTCCGGTGCCAATGTATGGCTCTGGGTTGTCTGGGTCCATTTTGGAAGCCCTGTCGAAAAACTCTTTTGCATTATCAAATTCATCTAACGCTAGATAGCAATGCGCCAAATCAAGATAATCAGTAATATTAACCACGCCATCTTCTAGTTGTGTATTATCCATATGCATAGCAATCCTATATATAATCTAGTATTGATAGGCCAAAAACCTTAGCCGCAACACTCATTGACATCTGATACAAAGTTGTTCTCTCTGCTATATCTACTGAAATCTGTGCGATATCAGCATCTTGCAATCTACTCCTCTCGCCCTCTACACTAACTTGGACATCCTCAATACTATCCTTAAGATTGCTAAGAGCTTCAAGGCGACCTCCTATTGAGGTAAATGCACGGGTTAGACCATGGTCTACTTCATTAAGACTTGCCGATGATTGGCTAAGCAACTCTCTATAATCATCATCGCTTATAGGCTTTGTGCCGCGTAAGAGATCTCTAGTCGCAATCAAAGCATTAAATACATCATAAGTTCCATTCACAGTTACCGCTTCAAGCCCAGCATTGGTTATACCAGTAGAATCTACATAAAGCACTTCTCCGGTCTTAGAATCTGTAACCATAGTATTTGGACCCGCCGGTGGAACATGCACGCTTGATAAACCTCCGTCAATTGAAAGATCCCAACCACCACCAGAAGCTGAGACTTCTAACCACTTCGAGCCTCTAATAGTTGAGGTTCCGGTTCCTGCAACAGCACCTGTCGTACCGAGAAATTTTGGAGGCTCTCTAGAGTCAAACTTAAAGATATCATCACCAACCAAACAAGATGGCATCTCAACACCTGCGGCAACCTTAACATGCCTATCGTCATGGCTGCCTACATATTTGACAGATGTAATATCACCGTGGATATCACGTTCGACAACGTAAGGAGGCTTACTACTAGCTGCACCACCAAATAGGTATTGCCCTGCCTTGGAAGAATTCGCCAACGATAGATACTGCTCAATCATATCGTTAAATTCATCTCCAACGGCCTTACGCGTTGAGGCGGCAGTAGTACCAGCCTGAAGACCTGAGAGTACACTAGTAATTCTAGCACGCATACCACCCATCTGAGACGTCATACTCTGTACAACCGACGAAGACATCTCTAGCCTTGAGGTAATCTCTCCAATACTAGAAAGTTCAGTATCCATGCTGCGCAATTCAGATTTGATATTTAGAATTCTATTCGCAGAAGACGGCGCATCACTTGGTCGGTTAACCTTCAACCCTGTTGACGCCTGCTCCTGAAGCTCCATCAGACGATTTGAATGGTTTGAGAGGGCCCATATTGTATTGTTGTATACAGAATTTATGCTACTACTCATTTCTTACCCAATCGTTATATCATATTATATTCATCAGTGTATCTAATGTTTTATCTACACTCGATAGAAACTTACTCATTGCTTGAAACATCCTCTCAAACACCATAAGCTGCGTTGCTTCAGTATTTATATCAACACCGCTAACATCACTCTGCTGCTGCATTAAATGTTTCATAATATTATTAGTGTTGTCGAGCTTGGTTTTTCCGGCAGAAACGTCTTGACCGATAGTAGCGGTAAGATTTTGATAGAATTGTTCTGGAGTTAAATCATCAGTAGACGCAAATGTTGTATCACCAACATTTGCCATTGCAAGAATTACCGAACCATTCTCGTCGTAACCACCACCAGTAACAGATAAGCGTCCTGGATTCTCTACAATATCTTTGACAACGCTCATTGTTGCCGCAGTATTACCAGTAAAGAGACAATTAACTCCAGTCGCTACAAGTAAGCCAGAAGTATCAGAGGTAGCTAGAGCTTCAAAAGTAAATGTCGTCGAATCATTTAAATTTCCAGGGTCAAATGACAACGATATACCATTATCGATATAAAGCTCTTTGCCTGCCTCATAGCCTGCGCCAACATCAAAGTTAGCCACAACCTGACCGGCACCATTTGTAACAGTAATATGAGGCCCACCTGGAAGACCAATATCTCCTGAGCCATTTATAGTGCATGTGTAAGTTTGATTTTCCTTGCCTGTATAAATACCGCTGAGTCTTGGTATCGATGAGCCAATAGGAACGCCACCCGGAGTAATTTCTGGCGGAGTACCTGCCTGAAAATCAAATGAATAACCTGAATCCGATTGAATTACAAGCTGAGAACCAACCACACCACAACCACTAAGACCCGCTATGGCATTAAACTTATTGGCAATATCTGTAAGCGTATCATTTGCAGCATCTACATCAATCTCATGCCTCACGACATCACCGCTTGAATCTGTCACCCTTATATATATCTTACCATCTACAACTGGTGGATTCATTTCACTCAAGTCCTGAGTTGTCATAACCCAACCAGAGAGGCTTTTGAATGCACCACTAGAACCAACTCCTTGAATGTGAAGTTTATTAGTCTCTAGTGCTATTGTATTGGACAATGTATTTAGCGTATCAAGATAGTTAGGTACCAACTCGTTGCGCAATTCAAAGAGAGCCCCAAGTTTCCCTCCGCTTAGAGCTGTTGCGTAACTATCAGACTCTTGCGCAGAGAGGCCTAATTCTAGCTTATCTTTATTGTTAAACAAATCCACTTTTACCGGCATTGTCATAGTACCAACAACCAGAGGAGTCTGGCCTACAATGACATTGTACATACCATTGTCTTCTCTAACCCTGACATCAACTAAATCTGCCAATTTATTGACAAGAGAATCTCTATCATCTCTCATATTACCCGCAGAGCCTCCGCGCATCTCCTGTTTTGAAATATCTTCATTCAAACGGGCAATTTGATTACCAATATCATTAATCTGCTTACCAATGTTTTTGGCTTCTAGATTCAAGTCTTCATTGATACCGCCAAGAAAAGAACCCATACGTCTAAACTCATAAGTTAGTCCCTGAGCCGAACGAATAACTTTGTTTTGCAATACTGCATTACTTGGATCTGTAGCCATCTCATGCATAGACTCAAAATAATTATCCATAGCAGAACTAAGCC
This sequence comes from Phycisphaerae bacterium, assembly GCA_015493385.1. GTDB lineage: Bacteria > Planctomycetota > Phycisphaerae > Sedimentisphaerales > Sedimentisphaeraceae > S145-28. The sequence continues at coordinate 13,842 of WGDE01000234.1, read as the reverse complement.
CCTTCGAAGCAAGCTCTCCAAATGAATTTTCAATCATCGTAAGCGTATCAAGCTTGCGATTAGTCATAGACAATGATGCATTTTGAGTAGTAATCTCCTTTTCTAGCATACTAGAGTACAATCTCTTCACATCATGCACATAAGCACCTTGACCTATGAGGGTATCTCCATAGTAAGTCTCTATTGCTGGAGAGATATTCACTCTCTGTTTATGGTAGCCCTCAGTCCCAGCGTTTGCCATATTGTTACCAATAACATCTATGGCTTTCTGCGACGTAATCATACCTGAGATGCCTATGTCATAACCGCTCATACAAATCCTTTAACCCAAAAACAAACGGACTAGTTTAAAAATCTAGACAAGTTATTTTCAGTAACCTCTTAAAATCTTAAATTAACTAAAGATGAAGACGCCGTAACATTTTTCCAACGTCCGTGTCCATTACTATTGTAGGTTAACTCTTTTCTATCTCCGAGTATCCCCGCAAGCATTTTATCATTCAAACGAGTACATTCCTGTAAGAACATAACCGTCACCATATGATTCTCCTTGATGTCTTGAACTAGAGACTTGAGGATGTTTTGCTTTCTTGCCACTTCTTTAGCTTGCTCGAGAGACACATAATCTTTCAATTTAGTCATAGTCATCTCATCAAGCTTGCACTTCATACACTTTGCCAGCTCTCTTCTTATAACTTCTCTTTGATTCTCAACATTGGAATAGGCGGCTAATGCATTCTCTACTATGGCCAAAATCTTCTTAAGCTGTTCCTCATCACGCTTAATCACCGATGCTTTTAAGTGATCCATCGCACTCTTAGCCATCTCAAGGTGTGTAATATCAGAATCAATTACTTCAAGAAACTTATCTGTTAACATTGCAATTATATCTCTCATCTTACACTTCCTGATTCACAATCGAATCTCTATTCTTATCTTTACTCATTGAGTTATAGATTTCATCTGCCAAGCCAACACCGCCCTCTTTTGCCACAGCCTGAGACATAAACATAGTAAAGAGCCCCTTTACCTGACCTGATGCAGCATCAGTATCAAACCCAGAATCTGGCATTGTATCTTGCATTGAATCAAGAAGTTTATTTAAGAACAAAGCTTCAAATTGTTGCGCAAACTTATGCTTTGCTTTATCCTCTAGATTCTGCTGTTTGAGATTATCTGAAATCGGTATTATATTTGAGATATTATCTACAACGGTATTCATATTATCTTCTAAATTAATTACATTATTTCAAGCCGTGCCTGAAGAGCTCCGGCTTCCTTTAAAGCATTAAAGATAGCTATCAAATCTCTAGGAGTAGCGCCTATAGAATTGAGTGCATTTGCCAGTTGAGCAACGGTAACAACTGCATCAACCGCTATCAAGTGCGCATTCTCTTCTTCTACATTTATACTTGTATCGTTTACGACCTTAGTCTCTCCAGCGTCGCTGAAATTAGCAGTTGGCTGTGAGACATTTTGAGTCTCTTTCACCCTTACAACAAGACTTCCCTGAGCAATTGCAACTCGAGATATTCCAACATTCTCTCCAACAACAATAGTTCCGGTTCTCTCATTAATTATTACAACTGCAGGAGTATCAACATCCACGTCTATTTTTGTAATCTGATCAATGAACCCTACAACTTGGTCTTTTCTAATCTGCTTAGGAATTTTAACTTTAATTGCACCGGCATCGAGTACGTCCACATTACCAGGATATAGATTATTTATAGCTTCGTAAATTCTTTGAGCTGTTGAAAAATCATTATTCCTAAGGTTAAGAGTAACGTATCTATTATTACCATAAATATCTATAAAATCAGCCAACTCTGACCGCTCAACATATGCTCCATCTGGAATGCGTCCGACAGTCTGGTGATTCTTACTAACGTTTGCAGCCTTACCGGCAACACTCCATCCCCCGATAGATACTGAACCAGAAGCCACAGCATAAACTTCTCCGTCTAAACCCTTAAGTTCTGTCGCAAGCAAAGCCCCCCCTTGGAGACTCTTAGCGTCACCAATTGTTGAAACGGAAACATCGAGTTTTGCGCCAGTTCTATCAAATGGGCCAAGCGATGCAGTAACAGCAACAACCGCAACGGAGTCACTAGAGAAATCTTCTGGAGAAAGATTCAACTCATCATGCTTGAGAAGATTTGAAAGCATCTTCTTTGCGCTCTCGACGCTATCTCCGTTTCCCGGTGTGAGACCAACTACAAGCCCAAACCCACTCAATGGGTTAGAACGTATGCCTTGAATACTAACAATATCCTTTATTCTTGTAGCCATTGCTCCTGAAGTGAGCAAACAACAAAGAACAAAAGTAGATATAAGACGATTAAACATTTTTTCTCCAAAAATCAGAATGGCCAGAACATATCGAGGATTTGAGCAAACCAACCAGGTTTATTGTAATCTTCTGATACACCTTCACTAATAGTTACAAGCTTAAAATTAGCAACCTTCTGACTACCAATAGTATTATCAAACAAGATATCTGATGGCCTTACTATTCCACTTATCTGTATGGTGTGCTTATCACCAGATATATTACGTTCTCTATATCCTAGCACGACAAGGTCTCCGTTTGGATGAATATCCTGCACAACAACAGTCACCTTATCTGTATATTTCCTCTGATCATCATATTCACTCTTGCCATCAAGCTTACGCTCTCCCTTTTGAGACATAGTAAATCCTGGCAAATCTGGTATGAAGTTCACTCCCAAATCGCCATTAAATGAGTTACTTCTATTGTTCGTATTCTCAAGTTTTCTCTCAATAGTGTTATCTGATTTACTATCTTCATTTATGATTATTGTTATTAAATCCCCAACATGCCTAGCTGTATCGTCAGAGTATAACGCTCGCGTATCTCTGTGTCTCTTAGCATAAATTGAACCAGCATTGACATTGGCAACAACCGCTACAAGCATTATTAACAGCACACAAATCTTCTTCATTATATTAACCTCCATTAGTAAGCAGGAACTACACAGCCATCACTCAATACTCTTGCAGCAATTATTCTGCCCTTTATTGAACGGCCACGATCATCCATCTTTACATTGGCAACCTTTATAATCTCACCAACTTTTCCGTCGCTGAGAGCCTCTCCTAATGCACTAACAAAAAGAACCGTACTCTCATAGCGAATCTCAACCATTTGATTCTTCTTTACAACGATAGCCTGTTGCGCATCGGCTAGCATTTGAGCTTTTATCTCTCTTCCAACCCCAATCCTACGCTTAGCAACCTTACCGCTAGGCGATACGGCAAATTCAGACGGCGAGCTTGAGAGTGTCTTTTTAATCCTAAAATCTTTATCACTTATTAGAGAACCTGATGCAATATTGTGAGTAGCCACAGCAACATTAGCATTATATTTAAACTTAAACCTAACTTTTCGAGAAACAACATCTCTATCATTGACCATAAAATCAACCCTTACAGTCACAGATTTTACACTTGAATTCTCTACTCTAGAGACAACCTTAAGTTTTTTCTTGGTTCCATCAACCACAACCTTTGAAGGTCTCGATGCGGCTGTTGCTTGAGCAATATTATTTTTCTTGATATAATCGGCGATTGCTTCTTGTGCATAATCAACAATCTCTTTAGTAGAAATCACAACTTCTGATTTACTCACCCTAGCATTAGTAGCCCCAAGAAATTTAACCTCTGAGCTATCAATACCAAGCGAAGCTAAACGGGCATATATCGTCTCCCTATCAAGAACCATACTCTGTCCTGGTCGAACTAGTTTTCCAAGCACAACATTCCCTGCAAGTTCAACCCTCTGTTCTGGTCCATGCAGTACAGAGACCATAGAGAGGGTAATCTCTTGAGAGTCAACAACAGTATCTCTTAGCAGATATATCTCAAGAGTGTCACTTGAGGTAGCTAAAGATACAGAGCAAATCAATACACCTAATAATATTTTAGAAAGTCTATTCACTTTACCTCACTAACTGATTAGCTGTTTGTAGCATTGCATCGCCTGTTTTGATTGCTTTTGAGTTCACTTCATAAGCCCTTTGCGCAGTTATCAGATTAACTAGCTCTGTAACCATCTGCACATTACTCTTTTCTAAGTGACCTCCAAGAAGTTGCCCCGTCCCGCCCTCTCCTGGGTTAGAGATTGTCGGAGCTCCACTAGCATCTGTCTCTAAATATAGATTTCCACCCTCACTAGAGAGCCCTTCTGGATTGACAAACTTTGCCAATTGAATTTGCCCGATAGAAGAAGTTCCGCTAGGTGTTATAGCCGTAACCGTTCCATCAACCGCAATATTAATATTAGTCGCATCGGATGGTATTGTAATCTGTGGCTCAAGCACGTATCCGTTGGAGGTAACTAACACTCCATTGGCATCTCTCATCAAAGAACCATCTCTAGTGTATGCAGTGTCGCCATCTGGCTTAGATACCATAAGAAAGCCATCACCTTGGATTGCAACATCCAAAGCCCTCTCTGTTGAAGATATCTCACCTGGAGTAAAAACTCTAGTCGTAGAAGCCTGACGAACACCACTACCAATCTCGACACTACCAGGTGCAACAACTCCATTTGTTGCCTCTCGACCGGCAGCTTGCATTTTGTAATAGAGAAGATCCTCAAAATTAACCTGAGTCTTCTTGAAACCATTAGTGTTAATATTCGCAAGGTTATTGGCAATAGTATCAACCATTGTTTGCTGCGCTGCCATACCAGTTGCCGATGTTGAAAATGCTCTTAACATTTTGTTCTCCTAAATATCAAAGGATTAGAAAATCCTATTAAAAATCAAAGCCACCCTTTACTCTTTTGCATCTAGCCCATTGCAACACTTAAAATTTGCCTATCATCCTCACCCTGTTTCGTAAGGACTTTCATATTTGCTTCATACATTCTAGTTACATCTAACATCGCAACGAGCTCCTCTGTAATATTTACGTTAGAACCCTCTCTGAAACCCTGTTTAACCAAAGGTGTTTGAACGGTTGTTGGATATATTCTCTTATCAATAGTAAAAGTTCCACTACCGGCAGGCTTTAAGTCTTGATAGTTATTAGGGAAGTCAACAACTTTAATCTTACCAAGATTATCGCCATCAACACTAACATTACCATCATTAGAAATATTAATCTGAGACAGAGATGCATCCTTAGGTATAACAATAGGACCATTAACTCCAGAAACAAGACGGCCAACAGAATCAACTAACTGACCATTAGGGTTGACACTGAAGTGGCCATTACGTGAATAGATGGGGCCGTTCTTAGTCTCAAGAACAAAAAAACCACTGCCACATATCGTAGCGTCAAGTTTGCGACCCGTCTCAATTAAATCACCTTGAGAATAGTCTACCATTGTCTTGCTCTGGATTGAACCAGAGTCGTCTAAACTAGAATCACCCTGCAATTGTGATAGTTTCTTGCTAAAACTATTAACAGTCCTCTTGAAACCATTGCTACTCACATTAGCAAGGTTGTTTGCAATAGTATCATATTCTCTTTGTAAAGAATTAATACTTGAAGATACTGATGGACTAACTCTCATATCAAATAGCTCCCACAGCAATATCTTGGTCCTTAATCGTATCTTCAAGACCATTCTTAATTGCCATTGTATTAGTTTCTTTAATTAATCTGGTAATTGTAGACTCATTGAGACCAACCAACTCTACTAGTAGGTATACGTCTTGGTCTATCACATCACAGCCACGCACTTCGCCAATATCCTGTATTGTCGTAACATCATCGATTTGGAAGATAACCAATATTCTCTCTGAAATATCCAACTCAACATTAGATTTTATCTTCAAACTTGGCCCAGAAAGTTGAACAACCCTAGCGTCGATAAATTCTGGATGTATCTCATGACTACCATCATCACTCTCGGTCGTAGCCATTGGACCAAACTTTGCGATCAGCGCAGGATAATCAGTTCTAACTCGCAAGAAACGCCTACGATTGATAAAACGTATATTGTCTGTATGGTTGAATGTTAACTCATTGCCATCGCAATTCATAACGACAGCGTTAAATTGCCACACTGATGCGCCCATATTGTAACGAATGCGCCAAGAATCACCCGGAGAAGCATTCACTCCATTAGACATTTCAAGAACCAAAATCATCTCATCACTGTGCGTAATAGTTGCCTCAACATCCTCGTCTTCCAAGGAATTCAACTGACGCAGAGACACCTTCTTGCCAACTGGAATCTGTCTGCTTGAGAGTCCCTTTGTAGAAGAAGTGTTAATAGACGACTTTTTAGAATGAGCAAAGCCCAATTTGTATTTCACCGCAATAATTTTTGCAAAGACCTTTTTTCTCTCTATGAGATCATGCCCACTTGAGAAAAGTTCCTGCATTATTGACGTACAACCCTTATCGAAAGCTTTTGGAACAGTAAATATAGATGTTTGGCGTTTAAGACCACTTCTCTTGGTTATCTCAACCAATATCTTAAGCTCATCACGAGTAAGACAACGCAAATCGGCTAGTTCGAGAAATTTTTGCTGGCTTAGCTCTTGGGTCTTCTTATCGTTTATGTGTCTAAGTACAACTAAAAGCACAACCAGTATTGCCACCAATGAAAGAGACAATAAGATAAACCATTTATCCGTAAAGATAGTATGCCCATTCCCCATGTTCTTTAGGGCCATAAGTTTCTGTTGCATTGTCAACACTGCAACAAAATGATTTATCTCAATAATTCCTGTCATATCTGTTTATCTCAGCTACAATCATCTGCTGCTATTATCTAATAATATTGGTTAATTCTTTTAAGACTTCATTGGCAATCTGAATAGTTCTTGAGTTCGCCTGGAAACCATTCTGCGCTTCCATCAACCGAACAAACTCAATTGCCGTATCAACATTAGAATTCTCAAGAGAACGGTTTTGAATCTTGCCTGCACCATTACTCATAGCAGTCGTCTCCATTGCTACTCCAGAGTTGGCAGTCTCAACGAAATAGTTGTTTCCTACAGACTCTAGTCCCATTGGATTTTGGAATACTGCCATCTTAAGAGCAGCAATATCTTTAAGCTCGCCATTTGTAAAGTGTCCGACCAACATTCCTGACGTATCAACCGTTACACTCGAGAGCATTCCCGCTTCATAACCATTCTTTTTCTCTGCAACAGCAGTCGACTCAACTCCAGCGGTTGCAAACTGGGTAATACCCGTGAGTTGTCCCTTGACACCAAGGTTAACATTGATAACCTGCGATATTCCAGGGTCGTGTTTGAAGTCAATCTGGAAAGTAGACCCTCCCGCATCCGTACCATCAACACCATCAAACTCACCAATAGTTGTAAAATCAATTCCATTGATTCTCCTATCTGTTAGAGCGTTTACATCACCACTTACACTCTTAATAATCATATCCCATTTCTGCGGGGTATTTGTCCTTACAAACGCAAGAGAGAGTGTATGCTCGCCACCCTGAGAATCAAATATAGTAGTTGTAGTCAAGGCAACATCATTACCAGCGGGAACATCAGTCCTGAAATAACTGCTCATTGACAAATCTGCACCACCAGGAGTGAACGACATTGAAAAATCACATTTATTATAGCCTGCATCGTTAGCTTGAACGAAAATTTCGCCATTTTGCAGATAGGCATTCATATCGGTTGAGAAAGAACCATTAGAATTTATAGCATTAATAACATCACCAACCGTTGTTGTTGCATCAACCGCCATAGACCAGTTATAAGCAGTGCCATCGGCCGCTGCACCAGTGAAGTTTATGGTCTCAGTACCACTCCAAGCACCACTGAACTGATCAAGGTCTTGGAGCAAAGTTGTTGTCTCTGCCGGAGTAATACCGCCCACAGTAAATGGATCTCCCATTCGCATCTTGAGCTTTGATGCAGTCTCTTCAGTCGAGCTACCCTCAGCACGAAGGTTTCCAGAGACTGCAACTTCTGTGGTTGCCTCCGGTGGAATGGCTACGTTGTACGGAATATTGATATCATCATCTCCAACCGTCTGGAATCCTTCTGCCTCACCAGTGCTACCAACCCTCTGGACTCTAAACCCAGTAGCCGGATCAACAAGATAATTATTCGCATCAACGGCAAAGGCACCAGCTCTAGAATAGACCGGAACATCACCGTTAGACAAACAGAAGAAACCAGCCCCACTGATAGCCATATCAAGGTCTTGGCCAGTAGCAGTAATACTGCCTTGAGTCATATTCTTGACAATGCTAGCAATCTGAACACCACTACCCATCTGTTGTGGGTTAACACCACCAAGGTCACCACTTGGTCCCGAAGCATTTCTAAGCGTTTGACTCAAAGTATCAGAGAAGGTAACGCTACTTTCCTTGAAGCCAATAGTGTTTACATTCGCCAGATTGTTACCGGCAACATCAAGCATTTTCTGATGTGCCTGCAAGCCTGTTACGCCTGAAGATAAAGCATAACTCATTTATTTTCTCCTTTGATTAGTACAAACTAAAACCAACTTAGCTCATATTTATTTTAATTTTGACTCTTTATCACACTCTTAACGTCATCAAGGTTAACCTCAACGTAAGAATTGACAGGGTTGCCATTTTCATCATTATATGCGACGTTCGTAGTAAGTATCACTCCATCATCAGTCTTGTTAGCTTCCAAAACCTCGCCAACTATCGTAACGCCATCTTTTTCGAACGATATTTTGTTCCCTAGAAGCCCGCTAGCATACTCAAGCTGAGAGCTTTTTAGCACCTGCGAAAAAGTGCTATTAAGTGCGCCTAGACTAGTAGTCATCTTCTCACTTTCTTCGAGTTGACTAAACTGAGCAAGCTGAGCTGCCATATCCTTATTATCCACCGGCTCAAGAGGGTTCTGGTTCTGCAATTGAGTCACCAGAAGATTCATATAATCCACTTTTTGCTTTGATGCTGATATTGCTTCCATGATTATTCTCTCTAAAAATTAGAATACTATTAGCCGCTTCGCTATATGCAAAGGTTGTACCAACTAGGCAAGCAAACACAACAACAGACACGTAACACACTAATAATCAAACACTTACAAGAATAATCTATCATTTCAAAGCAACTTCACAAACGTTCAATAAACATATCTACATGGCAAATTTTTCCCCATCTCTTGGAAAAAAACTCCCACCCCAATCTGCGCAAAAAAAAGTACACTTGCCGCATTAAACGAAATTTCACAAAATCCCAACCAAAGTCCCATAAATTTTAAAGTCCAATAAAAACATTGCCGAAATAAACCTTGTCCTTAGTTAGATATAAATTGAGAATATTGGTCAATTTAGCCAACGCTTTAACGACCTCTAGTAATCAAAATAAGTCATCATAAGTTTTATAATACCTTTAGCCAAAAAAGAGAGAGCATATGACCTTGTCCAGAATTTTACTGGCTGGTAGAGATACCCAACTTCAAGAGTTAGTTCAGAAACATGCTGAGCAGGTTTTTAGTGCAGATTGCATTAGCGACCTAGCCGAACTAACCGAGTCAGTTGCGCCAGAATTAATAATTCTTGATTCAACTGTAGCAAGTAACAATGTTTATGATTTCCTTGAATGGACTAAAAACAACAACATAGACACTCCTGTAATTGCAGCGGGCGACGACTGTCCCATTGCATCAAAGAATAGTATCGCTATGGGAGCGCACGATTTTCTATGTGGAAAAAATGATTACGAACGGCTCGGTTCAATAATTGCCAAGATTAAACGTTGCGACAGTGATGCCGGCGACTACTTCTGTGATAATTGCCCTGCAAATGTAGAAATTGTTGGTAAAAGCAAAGCCAACCAACGCGCACTGCAATTGATTAATGTGGTTGCAAAAAGTAACTGCAACCCTGTATTGATTATTGGCGAAACTGGAACGGGAAAAGAATTAGCCGCCAAGGCTCTGCACCAAGTAAGACACGGCTCTAGTAAGCCATTTATTGAAGTAAACTGCGCCGCTCTAACTGCGAATCTGCTTGAGAGCGAATTGTTTGGCCATGCCAAAGGCTCTTTTACAAGCGCTGACAATGAGAAGATGGGGCTCTTAGAACTAGCCAAAGATGGTAGCATTTTCCTTGATGAGATAAGTGAGATGCCGCTTGATTTACAGGCGAAGCTACTTAGAGTAATTCAAGAAAAGACATTCCGTAAAGTCGGTGGCACAAAGACTTTGCAATGCAGAGCAACAATAATTGCATCGAGCAATAGAAATCTAATCAAAGATGTCCAAGAAAACAAATTCAGGCGTGACCTCTACTATAGACTAAGCGTATGCCCAATAACATTATCACCTCTAAGGGCAGAAGATAGGCGAGAAGACATTGAAACACTTGCAAACTTCTTCTTGCAAACGTCAAATATATGCCCCGAAAAACACGGCAAGATTAAGGGCTTCACAGCGTTAGCAATGGAAGCAATCAAGAAGCACAGCTGGCCTGGCAATGTCCGTGAACTCAAAAATGTAGTAGACCGCGCAATCCTACTCGAAAACTCAGACAAAGTTGGGCTAAGCAATCTAATGCTTAATCCAGAAGCAATATTAGATGATGCGAAGGTCAATGTAGGCAAAGTGATAGATGACTTCTCGCTTGAATCAGCAGAACGTGAGATGATAGCTAGAGCGCTAGATGCTGCCGGTTGGCAAAAAACAAAAGCCGCATCCATGCTCGGCATAACAAGAGCAACCCTATACGCAAAAGTCAAGCAACACAACCTAAGCCCCAAATCTGAAACAGTAAAACAGTAACAGCTGCGATTAGCCATAGACCGGTTGCAGCTGTACCTACTTTACGGCATAACCTACACGCCACCACAAACAAACCGAAGATAGGTAATTTTCCCCAATTTCGCCCATCATTGCAAATAGGTTTTGGGTTTAAGCAGTTGAATCTAAAGATTAAATCTGTTAAAATCCCTCGCTTGTGTGGCAAGAACTAGCCTGCGCGTATGGCGCAGCTATAATTATTTCAAGAATACCATTTTTTTAACAAGGGATACAAAATGAAAAAAACAGTCTCAGTAAAATCAACAATGGCGCATGGGTTTAGAATCGACGCTCAGATTAGAGAGCATGCAGTTGTAATCGACCAGATGGCTCCAGGCGGAAACAATGAGGGGCCTACCCCTCTAGAGCTTTTCTTCTTCTCACTAGCTGGCTGCATCGCTTCAATCTCAAGAATGGTAGCAATGCAAAAAAAGATTGACCTTAGAGGCGTAGAGATCGAAGTTTCAGGCGATGTAGATATCGACGTTTTACTTGGAAAACATAAAGACGCAAGAGCTGGGTTTGAAGGTATTGAGGTTAAAGTAGCTATCGATTCAGATATGACCCAAGAAGAAAAAGAAGCGTTCCTACACGAGGTTGATTCTAGATGTCCAGTCTCAGACAACATCTCAAAACCAACACCAGTAAAGATTGTCTGCGCGTAATACTAAAAATATAAACAAAACAGATTTTTACCATGAAGATCTTGAAATCCTGGGAACGCGGAGCCCCAGCTGGGCATATCGTTCGCTTGCAGTCTTCAACTGCCAATCTAAACTTGAGATTATAAACATTTTAACGCTAGAACCACCGCATAGGTAAGACAAAACCCCACACCTTTGACAAACGGTGTGGGGTTTGTTTTTGATTGTTACCTAGTGGAAGACTCCTGTATACTCTCAACTAATTTATAGACGGTCGTTCCGGTATTTCGCGGCCAGTCACCGCAAGGCGGCTTGTCTCGTTGCTTGGCTCTACGGATAGCATCAGCAATCATCGTCTCCGATATTTTCCTAATGTCAATACCTTTGTCGTAAATGGGCAGGTATCGCTTCAATCTTCGTGAACATATCTGAGAACTGTTGACGCCGCTACCATCTTCAAAATGCAAAAGAAGCCAAAATTCAAATTTGGGATTACTAAGTGCAAACCCATAATTATCTGCTTGTTGAGACCATCTATATAACTGAGAGAGTTGCTCGTTGGTCCATTGATCCTTGTCTACCACCAACCATGCCTGATCCGTTTTTTTTAAGCTCTCTCTCTTCAGATATTTTTTCATCCTGTCAAGAACCTGCTGCGGTGAGCTTTCGTGTTTATCTTTGAGGTAAATCATCTGGATCACCGAATTGTAATCTTTGAAGATATCAAAGTACTGAGGTTCAGTTTTTGCGCCCTCAACTGCCAATATAAATATCTTTCTATAACGGCGTTCACCCAGTGGCCGACTAAATTTTCTTCTCTTGGGAGGCATTAGTTACCCCCCTCTCGATTTGCCATAGCGCCTCTTAGCAGAATTCTTGGCACGCCTCCCAATCGTCCTTGGAGGTAACTTTTACGGATATCCTTGTCATATCTTATATCTTTATATTCAGCAAATGAAATAAGCTCGGAGATACCTTTGCGATTTCTTTGGACAACCCACATTTCATCTCGCCTGAGAAGCTCCTGATCCATCAGAAGAACATCATGTGTAGTTACCAACAATTGCGTTCGCCCCTCTTTGCTACAGTTCGCAAGATATGCTTCTATGAGTTGTCGTGTCAATAAAGAATGAAGGCTACGGTCAACCTCATCAATAATATACACTTTTGGGGAGTTAGTAGCCGATATTTCTAAAAATGCCGGTAACATATCGATTACCCTTTGTGAACCATCCGACTCCTGACTGATATCAAATTTGGCTTCACTACCGTCACTTCTTGTATGAAATGCAATCAATTTTTTAGCAACTAGCCCACCAGCTTTACGCGTAATGATAAAACGCTCATTTATCGGTAACGCAAGAAAACGGACGGTCATCCCCTCCTTGATGTCTTCCTGAAGTTTACTTTTAAAGCTTTCGGTAAATGGGATATTTTCGAATGGTATAGCCTCTCCGCCTAGATGGGAAATGCCAGTATCTAGCTGTGAGAGCATTTCATTCATGGAACTGTATAGAGGATGAGCCTCATCAAAAAACTGCTCGAAAGGTTCAAATCGTGAGTCCGGAGCTATCAACTCAAGTGTATCCTTAAACCAGTCATAAACAGCTCGAAAAACACCAACATTCTGAGACACCGAATTTGTCAGGAACAACTGATTCTCACGCGTTCCTTTAAATGCAAAATGTAGAAACTGATCCTTGTCGAGGCTTGGGTGAAAATTAGGTGTATCTTTGTGCCGGTTATATAAGATTTTTTCACTAGTACTTGTAATTTGAACTAATTTTTCCTCTACAACAACCTTTCTAGTAACCGCAAAGCTAATCTCATAGATGATTTCATCAATCAGTAATTCCAGTTTAAAGCGAGAAGGTCTATCAATATTATCGCTATCAAGTCGGTATGTATCAACGGGAATAAGACTATCCGGAGAGGTACCTCTTAAGACTAGACTCTTGACAAAGCTCAATGCCTTAAAAAAATTAGTCTTTCCAGACGCATTACCTCCGTAGATAGCAGCAATCGGCAAAATTCTAGTATTATATTTGGCGACTTGAGAAACTCGGCCTCCATGCTGCCTTTCTCTGCTGGCGACCATAGAAAAGCAGGTCAATTCACGAAAAGACATCCAGTTTTCAATTGAAAAACTCACTATCATTTGCGACCCCCCTTGAGAGTAATTAGCTCATTAACACTAACTAATATGCACATTAACTCATGCTATGTCAAGTCTAATGAGATTTTTTCTCTCTATTTGTGCCAACTTTAGAACAAGGCAGATTTTACCATTATGAGTAAGGTTATAAAAACATAAAATCGTAAGGGCAATCCCTTGTGATTTCCCAATCTGTTTCGTTTGAGTTAAAGCAGTTTGAAGTTTTTAAAAGCCTTACGCCTGTTTAAATTTGGTTATAAACTCAACGTCTTAACTTTTGCAGTGACATGGGGGGGGGGGG
>WGDE01000233.1 GCA_015493385.1 Phycisphaerae bacterium | reverse complement strand
TATCAAGGCCGTGAAAATGCCAAGAGCAACGGCGCAATGCCTATAAAGGGTAAGGACTATGTCGTTCAAGATGGCGACATACTAAACTTCCTGTTCAACGTTTAGACTAAGAAAATGTTGTCTGCTCCCCTTTAATATCCACTAGCAACCAAGCGATTTGAATATACTAAAAGTTTAGTTGGAGATTTATGCAATCCTTTAACTGGTTGGGTTTCTACTCAATCTGGCTCTATTTGCCCATATCTGTCAATAAAGTACAAAAGATTATTGCTAACAAATATCTTATAGTGTTACAATCTAAATCGGTGATGATGGTGATGCTTGTTGGAGGGCATCTCTCTCGATGTTTTGTTTTGTATTTATCGGAGGATTTTGTGATGAAAAGTACGATGTTTCTATTTCTATCTATTATTATCCTTTCTCCCGTTTTCGCATTTTCGTCTATGCTTGAGTATCAGTCTATGGGGCTAAGTGAAGATTCTGTTTTCCATTTCGCACCAAACACTTATGACGGTAAGAGTATTCCGATGGGGCAAATTAATGTCATACTAGACACAGTTATCAGCACAGGTTTTTGTGCTAATGCAGAGGCGACTATGGGAACTGCTGCATATGAAGTTAATGCTGTAGATATTTCTACGGTTGCCCTTGAGTATCGCCAAGCAGGGTACCTAATGCAGAAATATTATCAATCTGCTACAACATCTGTATTGGCAGCGGCTCTGCAAGTTGCAATTTGGGAGACGATAAACGATACTGGATATGATGCCACATCAGGCTCGCTTTGGATAAGCGATAACGCTCCAGTTGCAAATGCAGCAAATGTCTATCTTGCGGATTTGGTTAACTTTACTGAGCCAACAAATGTTTTATACTATCAAGCAGTTAATAGTGCACGTCAAGATTTTATGATAGTAGAAAACACTCTTCCAGAACCAGCAACAATTGCATTTATGATCTTTGGTGCTACCGGATTAATGCGTAGAAGATTATCTGCATAATTTTTTAGACCAATATTAATTAAAACACATTACACTAAGTTTTTCCTTTATAGAAGTAAAAAGAGCTGACTAAAGTAGTCAGCTCTTTTGCGTTAAGATGTTTGTTGTCTCAAATTTAATTTGCTAGCGAAAACTGCAAGCGAACAGTTTGCCCAGCTGGGGCTCCGCGTTCCCAGAATTTCATGGTAAAAAACTTACCCTCTACAGAAGTTTGCCATTAGCTCCATCGCCGTTGTTGTTTTTTCCATATCTCCGTCTAGCTGCGCGAAGGCTTCGACTAGAGCGAGAAGCTCTGGAGCAGCTTCTCCGCTGTGGAGGCTGTGGTTTGTGTTTACAATTCCACCGTCAACTCCAGCTTCGATTGCCTTGTGGACATACGCTCTAGTTATTCCTATCCTACGGCGTGGTAGGTCGCGGAAGCAGTTGCTAAATCCAAGCGAGAAATGAACACCTTTAAATTTCTCGTCTGCGCGGATTGCTTTAACCGTCTCGAATGTTCTGTATGTATAGCCAGGTTGGTCTGGGCTCATCGGGATATCTATTGCAAGTGGATAAACTCCTGTATCGAAGAATATATCGTCCGGAGAGAATCCGTAGTCCATTGCCGCATCAAAAATTTTGGTTGCCTGATCGAGCAACTCTTCTACTGCCTGCCTTGCATTCTCCGGCGGCATCTCGCTCATGAGTAGGGCAATAAAGCGGAATGGCTTTTCTTTGCCTAATGAGAGAATGTTGTCTATATTTGAAACCTTTACAGAGTTGATCATTGGTTTTTTGAGATTGTGGCTCTCTTTATACCATTGGTTAAGGCCGCTAACAAGAAGCCTATCGTCGCTAGAGTCGACACAGACAGAGCATTCTGGATGGTCCATGCAGCATTGCTTTATCAATTCGACATATTGTGCCATCATGGTAATAATCTCTTGGTCATTGTTGCCGAGTAAATCGTCAAGATTTATCTCTATATAGTCTGCGCCAGTATCCATCTGTTTGGTTATAATTTCTTTTACAGCATCAAGTTCCGCTGATGGATTGGTAAAAGCATCAGCGCCTTTAGCTATTAGGGCGTCCATTGCTTTTCTTGATGAAGCTATTGAAGTATGTAGAAGCTCACCAATCTGTGTAAATTTATTATTGCTCATCTGTTTTCCTCAAAATATTAATAGCATATCACGATAGATTATCAGCGAGAATGATTTATTGCAACCAGCGATTTGTTGAAAATGATAAACTGCTGGTTTAGTTTAGGTTAAAATCGTTTTGGGACTCCTTTTTGAGAAAATCACGGTGATATGGATGATACTTTTTGCTGGGAAATGCCGATACTAACGGTTATGCTGAACTTATATTAGACTTTATTCGCTTCTACTGAATTGGAGAATAGCATGAAATTAAGGTTGTTATATTTATCTACTGTTTTGTTGGTTTGCATCTCATCTATCTGCGCAGCCTCTGATCGGATTTTAATAGACCAAGATAAGGTTATCTCTGATGCTGCGCAAGTAACTCTGGAGAATTATCCAAACGCTGATCAGGTTCGGGTTGACGATTATACGTTGGTTCAATATGAGAGCGATGGTACGGATACTCAGATCAATGAGAGTTATATCAAGATTCTTACTGAAAAGGCACGCCGTGATAATCAGTCGCAGCGGTATAACTTTACTCTGCCGTATGATAAGATTGATGTCAAACTTATTGAGATTATTAAACCAAACGGGACCAAAATTCCTATCGATATAAAGGCCCAGAGCAAGGTTATGATCGACCGCTCTCAGATGGGGATGAATATCTACAATCCAAACAGCAAGGTTCTTGTTGTAGGTGTTCCTGGTCTCGATGTTGGAGATCTTTTGCATGTATTAGTCAGCCGTAGTACTGTGAAGACTCGTATGCCAAACTCTTGGAGTGATTATCAGGTCTTTGAATATTATAACCCAATAAGGCATCTAGTCTATGAGATTTATGCACCTTTGGGTCTACCGCTAGCCAAAACAGTACTCAAAGATGAGTTTGACTCAAGCGTTGTAGCGACAAAACAAGAGAAAACCGTTAAGCTATTAACCGGAGGCTCTCAAAAGAGGATTGATTATAAGTGGGAAGTTTCTAACGTAGATCAGATTTACCCAGAACCAGACATGCCAGCCTATTACACCACCGTTCAGAGATTGCTGGTTAGTACGAATCCAAGTTGGCAATCAGTTTCACGCTGGTATTGGTCTCTTGTCAAGCCACACTTAAAGAGTTCTCAAGCGATGAAGGATAAAGTTGTAGCCCTTACAGCGGGGAAAAAGGATCGGATGGCTAAGATACGAGAGATATTTAAATTTGTATCACAGGACGTTCGATATCTGGGTATTACTGTTGAAGACACAGCTCCGGGCTATGAGCCGCATGATGCGCAGATGACTTTCGACAATAGACATGGCGTTTGCCGAGACAAGGCAGCTCTTCTTGTCGCGATGCTTAGAGAGGCTGGCTTTGATGCGTATCCGGTCTTGATATATTCAGGGCCAAAGAAAGATCCAGAGGTTGCGCAGCCATACTTTAACCATGCAATCAGTGCGATTAGAAATGACGATGGTTCGTTTATGCTTATGGACTCAACCGATGAGAGCACGAAATCTCTCTTGCCATCGTATCTAAACGATTGCAGCTATCTTGTTGCAACTCCAGAGGGTGAAGATCTGAGAGTCTCTCCAATTGTTCCTGCGCAGAAGAATATGCTTACAATAACAACCAACGCGCAGATTGATTCTGAGGGTGTTTATTCTGCGGAAAGCAAAATTGTTTTCAATGGAATAAATGATAATGCATATCGTGGATATTTCGCCAGAATATCTCAAGCGCAAAG
>WGDE01000232.1 GCA_015493385.1 Phycisphaerae bacterium | reverse complement strand
GTCAGTGGAATATACCCTTGGGCGTTTACATTACCCATTATTACACATTCTCCAATCATATCTACAGGGACAGATATTGTGTCACCTTCTTTAACTATGATATTGTATCTTGGATCGCCGCCAATTAGTTTGTCGTATTCAATCTTGATGACTCTAGCTTGATTTTTAACTACATCTCCATCAGAGGTATATTTTGGTAATTTTTTGTTTTTTGTTTCGAAATCTTTAGGCATCTCTTTAGCAGTAGCTTTTTGAGTTGTCTCTTTTGGGGCAATATTAACAGGAACCCATTTGCCATTCTTGAATATCCATTCAACTTTAGCTGATTTGTCATCATCTGCTGACGCCTGCTCATCCTGTGATGCTTTTGCGTTGACATCGATAGTCTTGTCTTCTTGCTTAGGTTTGGCTAGATCTTCTAGTTGCTGTTCTGTTGTTAGCTCTGCTGAGGCTATGATTGGTTCAGCGACACCGTCGCAAGGGGCTATCATATTAAGCAATTCATCCTTGTTTGGCTTATTTTGGTCAGAACTAGGTTCAGTTGCTTTTAGCTTTGGCTCTTTATCTTCGCCCTTAACCTCTCTTTCGTTGGAATTGCTATCGCTATTGCCTAGCGATTCAAGCTTTTGAGCCATCTCTTCTGGTGTTGCTTCCCTTGTAACATATATATAGCTTACGTTAAATTCAGAAATACCACCTGCTTGAGCAATTGCTTCGGCTAATCTGAAGTTGTATCTTGGAACTGAGTATCTTCCAGGGCTTCCAAGTAGTCCTTGTCCATAGATAGAGTATACTCTTTTTTCTGAACTTTGGAGTATGACTGTGACCGCAGGGTCTTTAAGGATATTCGGCATGAGAATATTGCGTATTTCTTCCTCAAGCTGTTTCTCTGTGAGACCACCAGCTTGAACAGAGCCTACTTCTGGAATTGATATCTGACCACTCTCTGTCACGATAAAGTCATCGATGAATGGTTGGTTCTCTTCAAGTAACTCATAGATTGAGATTCTTACGATATCGCCAGGGCTAAAGCGAGTATCCTGCTTTTGTGGTAGAATATCTTTAGGCTTTGGCTCCTCAGCACCCTCATACACGGAAGATTTCTCTTCGGCAACACCGAGAGAATCTAATATGACGTGCTGAACTGGAACAGCTCTAAAACGCCCAATTTGGGTAGGATCCCAGAATTTGTTACTACAACCTAATGAACCAATGGCCAACATCGCAAGTGTTGCGACCGCTAAGAGTTTCGTCTTCATCGTCATCATATTGGAAACTTTAAATTTACAATGGTAGTCTAGTTATACGCGTATAAACGCCCAAAATCCTCTTTGTACTTATCGGTCTAGAGTCGCCATTGCTTAATATGAAATAAAGGCATCCCTAAACTAACTCGTGATTATGTAACATATCGGTTTGTTTGTCAAAAAATATCCAAAATTGTTGCAAAAAAACACATATTGATACTTGACCCGATAAAACCTCGCCCTGTTATAGTCGCACAGTTTTTTTGCCTAAAATTAAGGGGTTTCTTTACTTTATTTTATGACTTTAGTGGACACACTTAAAATTAAGATATTCGAATTCTCTTACTTTAACTTTGTCAAAATTGGTTGCTTTTCCAGAGAAGATATCTATTTTTGTTGCAAAGGCATTTGGAATTTTATCAACATACGTGAAATCGTAACATAGCGATGAGATAATCTTGTTAGAATATTCGTTTTCCAACTCTAATCTATCGACAAGAAGGTTGTCTAGACGGCAATAAAAGCGTATTTTTACTGTTTTTTGGTCGCAATCTTTGCTTGTCTGCTCAATTACAGAGTATTTCTTACCATCTATGACAATATGGTCTCCCTGCTGAATAGCTTCGTGGGAGAAGATGTTGGCTCTAGAGCTGTAAAGAATTGAGTAGACAAGGAGAACTTTAACATCTTGATCTAATGCCTCGTTAGTTTTTAGCTCCAAACTATTATTACAGATATTGAACGTGCATTGTTGCGGTCTGATGTAAACTCCAGATGCTAGCGAATATTGCTTATCCAAGCAATCCGCCTGAATTGAGATATTTTGAGTCTTTAAAAAAGAAACGTTGGTTGCCCGTGATGGGCAACCAACGTTCTTAGACTCACTATTGCAACCGCTAGAGGCGACCAAGACGCTCGCCACAAGCAGAGTTGTTACTTTAGTGAAATAACTATTCATAGTTTTAAACCCTGAATTTAGCTTTTATCAGTTGAGAGCTCAGAGAGTTTCTTGACTAGACAGAATCTCTCCGCTGTGTTCTTCTTTGCTTTCTCCATCAAACTAGCCGCTGTTTCTGGCTGTGATAATTTCAAAGTTCTATATCTATTCTCACCGTAAGCATATTCCTCGAAGTCCATTGTTGGCTCTTTAGAGTCAAGTTGGAGAGGATTTTTGCCTTGTGCCGCTAGATCAGGGTTGTACCTGTAAAGAGGCCAGTGGCCACAATCTACCGCTTTTTGCTGCTCTCTTAAACCGGTAGTCATGTTGATGCCGTGAGCAATACAGTGTGAGTAGGCTAGGATGATACTTGGCCCATCGTATGCTTCAGCTTCAACAAATGCCTTAACAACCTGATTAGGGTTAGCACCCATTGCGACCTTAGCAACATAGATTCCGCCATACGTCATAGAAATCATGCCAAGGTCTTTCTTAGGCATTTCCTTACCGCCAGCAGCGAACTTAGCAACAGCAGCTGTCGGAGTTGATTTTGACATCTGCCCACCAGTGTTAGAGTAAACCTCTGTATCTAGAACGAGGATGTTTACATTTTTGCCGCTAGCAAGAACGTGGTCTAGTCCACCATATCCTATGTCGTATGCCCAGCCATCGCCACCAACAATCCAAACGCTCTTCTTAACGAGATAATCAGCTACACTTTCAAGGTCTTTGGCTACTTCACCGTTGCATTTTTCACATGCAGCTTTAAGTTTTGCAACTCTATCTCTTTGCGCTTCAATTGCAGACTGCTCGTTTGCGTTTATATTTTCTTTGATTTCGCTAGCAAGTGTTGCATCTACACAACCGTTCTCGCTGGCAGTGTCAAGTAGCTCGACAGCCTGTTGTTGGAATTTGTCAACGGCAAGCTTCATGCCAAGACCAAACTCAGCGTTGTCCTCGAATAGAGAGTTACTCCAAGCAGGACCACGTCCATCTTTTCTTTGTGCGTATGGGGTTGTTGGTAGGTTACCACCGTAGATAGAAGAACAACCAGTGGCGTTCGCAATTAATGCACGATCGCCGAATAGCTGTGTGAGAAGTTTAACGTAAGCAGTCTCGCCACAACCAGCACAAGCACCAGAGAATTCAAATAGTGGCTTAACAAATTGGCTACCCTTGATTGTTGCAAGTTTAAACTTGTCAGTATCTGTCTCTGGCAGTGAAAGGAAGAAGTCCCAGTTAGCAACTTCGCTCTTACGCAACGGAGCTTGTTCTACCATATTGATAGCTTTCTTGCCTTCTTCTACTTTGTTCTTAGCAGGGCAGTTGTCAACGCAAGCGCCACAACCTGTACAATCCTCAGGTGCAACTTGAACAGTAAACTTCAGCCCACTGAGAGCCTTAGTTTTTGCATCTACTGATTTGAATGTTTCAGGTGCGTCTGTTAGAACAGACTCGTCATATGCTTTCATACGAATAGCAGCGTGCGGACATACCAACGAACATTGACCACATTGGATACAAACTTCTGGGTCCCATGCTGGAATTGTTACAGCGATATTACGCTTTTCGTAACATGTTGTTGACGTTGGGAACTTACCATCAACAGGCATCTTGCTAACAGGTAGATCATCGCCGTTACCAGCTAGGATTGTAGCTGTTACTTCTTTGACGAACTTAGGTGCGTCAGCAGGGACAGCTTCAGCCATAGTTATAGAGCTTGTTGCAGATGTTGGCACGTTAACCTCTTCAATACGCTCGAGAGCAACATCAACAGCGGCTATGTTCATATTGACGACTTTCTCGCCCTTTTTACCGTATGTTTTCTTGATTGCATCTTTGATTGCAGCAATAGCTGTGTCAGCTTCAATTACGCCGCTAATCTTAAAGAATGCAGTTTGCATGATAACGTTAATTCTTGCACCAAGACCGAGTTCGCCTGCAATCTTAATAGCGTCTATGCAGTAGAATTTGAGCTTCTTATCGATAATTTGATTCTGAACCTCAACAGGAAGAGTGTCCCAGACTTTATCAGCAGGTGAAGAACTTGTAAGAAGGAATGTTGCGCCATCTTTAGCGTTCTTGAGCATATCATATTTTTCAAGGAAACTTGGATTGTGGCATGCAACAAAGTCTGCTTTAGAGATTAGATAGCTACTTTTAATTTTGTTTTTACCAAAACGAAGGTGTGAAACTGTGATAGCTCCAGCTTTCTTAGAATCGTATACGAAATAACCCTGAGCGTAGTTGTCTGTTAGAGAACCGATGATTTTAATGGTGTTTTTGTTGGCACCAACAGTACCATCAGAACCTAGACCGTAGAACATTGCGCTGTGAGCATCAGTTTGTGTTGCGAAGTTTGGATCGTAATCAATACTAAGATTGGTTACGTCATCTTTAATACCAACAGCGAAATTATTCATTGGAGAAGCTGCGTCTAGGTTGTCAAATACACCCTTAACCATAGCAGGTGTGAATTCTTTAGATCCAAGACCATAGCGGCCACCAACAATAGTTGGGTAGCTATCAAAAGATAGACTTCCATCTGCCATACCTTCGCCAATAGCGGTACGAACGTCGAGGTATAGAGGCTCGCCAATTGAACCAGGCTCTTTTGTTCTATCAAGTACAGAAATCTTCTTAACTGTCTTTGGAAGAGCAGCAATGAAGTGCTTAATGCTAAATGGCCTGTAAAGGCGAACTTTGAGAAGTCCAACCTTCTCGCCATTTTTAACTAGTTCGTCAACTGTCTCGTGAGCTGTATCAGCACCAGAACCCATCATAACAATGACTTTTTCAGCATCAGCTGCGCCAACATAATCGAATAGGTTGTAACTGCGTCCGGTTAGCTCTGCGAATTTTGCCATTGCCTTCTCTACGATTGCAGGGGTTGCATTGTAGAATTTGTTTACAGTCTCTCTGCCTTGAAAGTAAACATCAGGGTTTTGTGCTGTACCGCTTATCTCAGGGTGGTCTGGAGATAGAGCTCTAGCTTTATGAGCCCTTACAAGATCATTGTCGATCATTGCTCTCATGTCGTCGAAAGTTAGCTCTTCGACCTTTTGAATTTCGTGGCTAGTGCGGAATCCATCAAAGAAGTGGATAAATGGCACTCTTGCTTCAAGTGTTGCCGCTTGAGCGATAAGTGCAAAGTCCATAACTTCTTGCACAGAGTTTGAACAAAGCATTGCAAAGCCAGTCTGGCGGCAACTCATAACATCTGAGTGGTCACCAAAGATACTCAACGCCTGGCAGGCGAGCGAGCGGGCAGAAACATGGAAAACTGTGGGTGTAAGCTCACCGGCAATTTTGTACATGTTTGGGATCATAAGTAAAAGACCCTGCGATGCTGTAAATGTTGTAGTTAGTGCTCCAGCAGCGAGTGCTCCGTGAACAGCACCAGAAGCTCCGCCCTCACTCTGCATCTCAGTTACAGATGGAGTCGAGTTCCAGATATTCTTTTCGTGCTTTGCTGTTTTTGCATCTGAGTGTTCACCCATTGGAGATGATGGGGTGATTGGGTATATAGCAATCACCTCATTGGTCGCATGAGCGACATGTGCCGCCGCCATGTTACCGTCAATTGTCACCATTTTCCGCTTCATAGTTACTCCAAAATATTAATAAATAGGTTATAAATACCAATAGCGGTCTTTGTGTGCCGCATATTAGTTTGTCATTATTTCGTTTAGTTGCGGTGATTGTCATTTCGTTAAATGCGCAAAACCTCCGCAACTATAAAACCGTGCTTATACACTGTATTAGCCTCTTAATCAACGCTTTTTTTAGATTATCAGTGATAACAATGCTGGTGGGGAATTATTTGTGTTAAAAGAGTGATTCGATTGGGGTGATAAAAAATCATAGTCTTTTTAGGATGCTTTCTAATTGATCGTTGAGCTCGTGAAGCCTTTTTCTATTAACTCGAATTTCTGGGTATTTTTTTGAGAGTCCTATGGCATCGTGGACTTCGTTGGTCATTTTATTGAGCTGTGTCACGGCTTCTTTATAGGTCATTCTTGTGTGATTGAAATTTACAATGCGCCGTTCAATGCGCACGATAGTGGTATCAACCCTCTTTTTAGCAACTTTTATATCTCTTCTAGCTTTCATAGGGCTCTTATCTATCACTAATTTAGTTCCAGACAATCCGAGTTTATCAACTAGTGCATATTTTGAATCCATAATACCATCGCATATTCCAACCTTTAGGGCATCACTGGCAACTAAAGTTATTAGTTTCTTATCCTTTGACCAGTCAACGACTTGTGCATCTTTTGGAGGGTTCCATGAGAGAGTTTTGTCTGGATTGTCGGTTGAATCTTCTGGCTTTGGATCGATAATTTTTAGTTTTTTACTGACAAAGACGCTCTTGTTGTCAAATTTATATTCTGTGACATCAAAGTTCATATCCACCATTGCCATTGCAATTAGCATGGGCTTGCCGTTCTTACGGGCAAGTTCTCCGTAAAACTGGCTGAATCCATGTCTAAAATCTGCATTTACAGCTACTATCCCATATTTTGTCATAATAAATGGGGTTGCTGCGCCTATTGTGGTTTTGGGTGACATATATATAGATGGGCAGGCTAGGCAGACTCCAGCAGCAGCAGATATTGCGCCGTTGATCTCACCGCTAGAGACATATGCTACTATTGGGCAGAGTTTCTTCATTTTCATTATAAACTTGCACATCTTTATGCAAAGCGAGACACTTCCACCGGGGGAATCGACATCTATTATTATCAATTTGACGCCTTTGTTGACGTTTTTTTCAATTGCCTTGCAAAAAGCATCGGTTTCTGCAGAGAATTCTATGGCGTTATGTAGTGGGATTACTGTTATTAAATCTCTTCTGCCCTTGTTATTTAGTGCTATGTCATAGTCTTTGAGATTGATTTTGAGGGGTTTATTGTCACTTGTTCTAACCACAGTTAATTTGTGCATTTTTTTTGTGGTGGCGAAGCCATCGAAAGACTCTTTGGTTTTCTTGTTCGTGAAGGTGTCCGCTAGAGACAGTGAGGTTGCGAAAATGACAATTAACAGCATTTTAGTTTTTAGCATACTTTATTCCCCATACAATACCTTTGCCAGTATGCTACTGGCAAAACACCATGTTCGCAAACAATAAATTTGGTATTTTATGAAATCATTAATGCTCTTATAGTCTGTGTCTCGAAAATCAAGGTTGCCATAATAATGACGCTTTGAATTTTCTATAAATGAACTACATATCAGAAAGAGCTTAACTTTTTCCAGATTTAACATAATATATGCACATGGAATACCTATTTGGAATAGCGATGTTAATTTTAAATCTGCTTTGGCTCTCTTTGGTAGTTTTCTCTTTGCCGGGCAATTGGCTTATGGTGGTGACTACCGTAGCGTTTAATTACTACGAGAGGACTGCGCATGTCTACTCGGGGGCTACTATAGTTGTTGTTATTGCATTGGCGTTATTGGCGGAAGTAATAGAGTTTGTCGCTGGTATGGGAGGAGCAAAAAAGGCAGGGGCAAGCTTTTTAGGAGCGGTAGCCGCAGTGATAGGAGCGATTTTAGGTGCAGTTATAGGAACTATGCTTATCCCTGTGCCAATAATAGGCACTCTTTTAGGTTCATGTCTCGGCGCGGGTTTGGGGACTCTCTCTGTTGAGAAGCTAAAGGGTAAAACATTAAAAGACTCTTTAAAAGGTGGTTTAGGTGCCAGCAAGGGGCAATTTCTTGGAGTAGTCTCAAAGCTATCAATAGGCTTCATCATATGGTTAATCATTGCAGTAGGGCTTTTTGTTTAGAGCCGTCGCCTTGATTGTTTCAAACTTGAAAAAAACTCTTTTTCTGGTATCCTAGCCTTGCTAATTAGGTTGGCTTTGATATTGGAGAAAAAATAAAATGAGATTACCCAAAGCAGGCACAATTGAGATTGCCCCAAGTATTCTCAGTGCTGATTTTGCTAATTTGGCCAGTGAGGTACAAGAGATAACAGTTGCTGGTGCTAATATAGTTCATTTAGATGTTATGGATGGACATTTTGTTCCTAACATAACATTTGGAGCACCGGTTATTGCTAAATTGCGTAAGTACAGTGACTTATGTTTCGATGCGCACCTTATGATTTCTGAGCCTGAGAAATATATTGCCGACTTTGCCAAGGCCGGCGCAGACCATATTACGGTACATATCGAAACAACTAATGACCCTGTTGGGCTTATTAATAGAATTCACGACCTTGGCTGTACTGCGGGGATTACGCTAAATCCAGCAACAAAACTGAGCAGTATCGAAAAGGTTGTGCATCTGTGCGAGATGGTTTTGGTTATGACGGTTGTGCCGGGTTTTGGAGGTCAGTCGTTTATGGAAGATTCGGCAAAGAAGTGTATTGAGCTGCGCAACCTTGTCGGTGCTGATACCAGAATCGAGGTTGATGGTGGTATTGATCCTACCACCGCGTCGGTGGTTGTTTCTTATGGCGCGGATACATTGGTTGCAGGTTCTGCTGTTTTTGGCAAGGATAACCGTAAAGAGGCAATTGCCGCGATCCTTGAAGCGTATAAATAATTCTAGCAAAGAGATTGATAATCTGCTAGAATGCCCCGCGAATGGCGTTTAATAGCTGATAAAAGCAGTTTCATAGTTGAAAAAACTGGAATAAATAGTATGTCTAAAAAGAAATCAAGCTGGGAAGGTTTTTCTCTATCTCCACGTAAAGAGATGCCTGAGGGACTTTGGCTTCAATGTCCTGATTGCAAGGATACTCTGTTTAAAAAGACTGTTGAGGCAAATCTAAATGTTTGCCCAAATTGCGACCACCATTTTAGAGTGGATGCAACGACTAGAATCGCCCAACTTGTCGATGAAGGCTCTTTCGAGGAGATGGATTCACTCCTGACTAGTTCAGACCCACTTGAATTTAAATTTCGTGGAACAACATACAAAGACAGAATTAAAATTGATGAAGATAAATCAGATTCAATTGAGGCTCTGCGTACAGGAAAGGCTTTCATTAAGGGGCGTCCCGCAATTATCGCAGTTATGGACCCGAGCTTCTTGATGGGTTCTATGGGCGAAGTTGTTGGTCATAAGTTCTGTATGGCTGCCGAGAGGGCAGCGGATGAGTCCTTGCCATTTATTTGCGTATCATGTTCGGGTGGTGCTAGAATGCACGAAGGCGTTGTTTCTGTTCAACAGATGGCAAAAACTAGTGCGGCTCTTGCGAGGCTTGACGATGCTGGCGGTTTGTTCATTTCGATTTTAAGCGACCCAACTACGGGTGGCGTTAGCGCGAGCTTTGCGATGCTTGGAGATATTATTATCGCAGAACCAAAAGCATTGATCGGCTTTGCCGGGCCAAGAGTTATTATGCAGACAATCAAGATTGAGCTTCCAGAGGGTTTCCAGAGAAGTGAATTCCTAAGAGACCGCGGTTTTGTAGATATGATTGTTTCTAGAAAAGATTTGCGTAGTGAGCTTGCGAGATTATTTGATTATACAAAACAAAAATAAGAGTTCTTTGTAAAGAGAATTGTGGCAATAGGCTAACTTTAATACAGGACGCTCTTATTTGGGCCGTCCTGTTTTCTTTTATAGAGGTAAAAACAGCTTTCATTTAATAAAGACACTCATTATAATCTCTTGGATAATTGGAACGCCTAAAATTGTTTTGAGTAAGTGTAGAGATGAGTTATTTTAAAGAAAATATTGAGAATCTATCTGGATATACGCCAGGCTTTCAACCTACAGATGAGGATGTGGTTAAGGTCAATACCAATGAGAATCCATATCCACCAAGCCCTAAGGTTGCCCAGCTTCTAGCTAGTTTTGACGTTAATAGACTGCGCAGATACCCAGCACCGCTTGGCGATAGTTTTCGTGTGGCTGCGGCAAAGCTCAATGGCCTTTTGCCAGAGAATATAATGTGCACTAACGGTGGAGACGATTTGTTGACGATAGTGCTGCGCAGCTTCTGTTGTGGCACTCGTTCGCTTGTTTATCCTGCGCCAACATACTCTCTCTATGAAGTGTTGGCGAAGATACAGAATTGTCCTGTTGTTGAAATACCATGGAAAGATGGCTATTGTTTACCAAAACAAGAGCTTCTTGATGCTGGCGGGGCGCTAACAATTGTGTGTAATCCAAACGCCCCGAGCGGTTCGTTTATAGACCCAGAGGAAATCTCTGAACTTGCGAGCTTGCTTGAAGGTAAGAGTGTGTTGCTTGTAGATGAGGCGTACGCTGATTTTGCAGAGGGTAATTGCGCTGGGCTTGTAAATAAACATGAAAATTTAATAATCCTGCGTTCGATGAGTAAAGGCTATTCATTGGCGGGGCTTCGATTTGGTTATGCGATTGCCTGCCGCGAGCTCATTGATGGATTGTTGAAGGTTAAAGATTCTTACAATGTTGACGCATTGGCAATTGCGATTGCAACTGAAGCAATTCAAGATCAAGCGTACTTCAAGAGAAATGTTGAGCTTGTAAAAGAGCAGAGAACTAGAGTAACAAAAGAGCTAGAGTCTCTTGGTTTTAGAGTTGGCACTAGTAATGCTAATTTTGTGTTGGCGCAAACTCTATCGAGCGACGCTAGCGATGTGTTTGAAAAACTAAAAGAGAAACAGGTCTTTGTTAGATATTTTCCATACGATGGCCTGCGCGATAAGCTAAGGATTACAATTGGAACTCCTAGCGAAAATGATAAACTTATTGAAGCATTAAAAGAGATTCTATCGAGCTAAGAACCCCTTAGAATTTTGCTTGTACCATTAAAAAAAAGAGGTGACAAAGTGGAACAGAGAGTCGCAAAATTAGAACGCAAAACTAACGAAACTGACATTGCCATCGAGATGAATCTTGATGGGGTTGGAAAGTATGACTTAAATACAGGCGTTGGTTTCTTAGATCATATGCTTGCGCACCTAAGTAAGCATAGTCGAATAGATCTCAAGGTTAAAGCTGTTGGAGACATCGAGATTGACGACCATCATAGTGTTGAGGATATTGGCATTTGTCTTGGCAATTCTCTTGAGGAGGCGCTTGGTAATAAACGAGGCATTGCCCGTTACGGCTCTAGCTCTGTTCCTATGGAAGATACCCTTGCAAATGTCGCTATAGATCTTTCGGGTCGTCCATTTTGTGTGTATAACGCAAAGTATAACTCAGAGAAGATTGGTAATTTTGATGTTGAACTTATTGAAGAGTTTTTGAGAGCGTTTACAAATTCTGCCAAGATTAATCTTCACGTTAACGTTGCGTACGGAACTAATAGTCACCATATTGCTGAGGGAATCTTTAAGGCTCTTGGTCAGGCGATTGCATCTGCTATCAAAATAGTGGGTGATGATATTCCAAGTACAAAGGGAGTTCTCTAGTAAAGAGAGACTGATATGATTAGCGGACTTGAGTATGAATATCGCAGCGGGCTTGGTAGCGACTTGCATCGATTAAAGGAAGGCAACAGGCTTGTTCTTGGCGGCGTAGAGATAGACCACTATGCAGGGGCGGTTGCGCATAGTGATGGAGATGTTGCGATTCATGCAGTCATAGACTCTCTTCTTGGCGCTACGGGGCTTGGAGATATTGGTGAGCTTTTTCCAGATTCAGACCCTGCTTTTAAAGGGATAGATAGCGGCGAGCTTTTAAAGATAGTCAATGATCTCATCGCTTCTAAGCGCTGGGAGATTGTTAATATTGATTTAATAATTCATGCCCAGATGCCAAAGCTTGCGCCTTACAAGGGTCAGATTAGAAGAAGTATTTCATCGATTCTTGGCATGGATTTTTTGGCGATGAATGTTAAAGCTAAAACCGGCGAGGGTATTGGTGTTGTCGGTAGAGAAGAAGCAATCGAGGCGTTTGCCATCGTTATGCTTAGAAGAAGATTAAAAAGGACACTATAGGAATTCTATGGAACTTAAATTTTACAACTCGCTAACTAGAAAAAAAGAAGAGTTTATCCCAATCCAAGAGGGTAGAGCCGGAATGTATGTTTGCGGTCCGACTGTTTATGGCGATGCGCATCTAGGACATGCAAAAAGTTATATCAGTTTTGATGTGATTGTGCGATACCTTAGGTATTTAGGTCTTGATGTTACATATATTCAAAATATTACAGATGTTGGTCACCTGACTGACGATGCAGATGAGGGCGAGGATAAGCTTGCCGTTGCTGCGCGTAAGCAGCGCATCCATCCAATGGCTTTAGCGGAACATTACACTGCAAGCTACTTTGAAGATATGGATAAGCTAAACTGTGTGCGTCCTGATATAAGTCCAAGAGCGGCTGCGCACATTCCAGAACAGATTGAGATGATAGAAGTATTAATCGAAAAGGGCTTTGCTTACGAGGTTAACGGGTCTGTATATTTTGATGTTTCAAAATTCCCCGAATATGGAAAACTCTCAGGCCGCAAGATTGAGGATATGCAAAGCGGCCATAGAATTGATGTGGCGAGCGAGAAGAGAGAGCCTGTTGATTTTGCGCTCTGGAAAAAAGCTCAGCCAAACCACATTATGCAGTGGAATTCTCCTTGGGGAAAAGGTTACCCTGGTTGGCATCTTGAGTGTTCTGTGATGAGTATGAAATATCTTGGCAAGACAATTGACATTCATGGCGGTGGATTGGAAAATAAATTCCCGCACCATGAATGTGAGATTGCCCAGAGCGAAGCGGCTAACGGTTGCTTGTTTGTACGCTACTGGCTACATAACAATATGGTAACTGTTGATGGAACTAAAATGGGCAAGAGCCTAAATAACTTCATCAATCTAAAGCAGGTCTTTACAGGCGACCATGAGAGATTAAGCAGAGCATATTCTCCAATAGCTGCGCGAATGTTAGTTTTGAATAGCCACTATAGAAGCCCTCTAGATTTCTCTGATGCAGCTCTAACGAGTGCGCAGAGTGGCTTAGATAGAATCACTGTAGCGGTAAAAGCCCTGCGCAAAGCAATTAAGACAGCAGCATCATCGGAAGCTGATTCAAAAATAATCGAGCGACTAGATGAGTCTAAGAGTCGATTTGAAGCTGCGATGAATGATGATATAAACACCAGTGTTGGTCTCTCTGTTATCTATGAAATGGTAAAGATGACCAACGAAGTACTCGACGCTAATCCGAGCAGAGAAACTCTTGAGGCGATAGATAACCAATTTAGAGTTCTTGGCGGTGATGTGCTTGGAATTGTTCTAGATAGTTATGAAGATACTAATGCGAGCGATGATGGTTTGCTTGATCATCTTATGGGCTTTATCATTGAACAAAGAGCATTGGCTAGGGAAAATAAAGATTGGGCTCTAGCTGATAAAATCCGTGATACGATGGCTGAGTTTGGAGTGGTGTTTAAAGATTCCCCAAATGGAACAACTTGGCAAAAGAAGTAAACTCTTTTCTGGAAAGTGTTCTATGAGAATTCTTGGGATTGACCCTGGTCTTAGGATTTGTGGGTATGCAGTTATTGACGCAGACGGCGGCGACTTTAAACTCGTCGAGGCTGGGATAATAAATGTGAAAACCAACCAGCAGATGCAAAAACGTCTAGACCAGATTGCAGATGATATCGATAGTATATTTGATAGATTCTCACCTGAGGTTATGGCAGTTGAAGAGCTATACTCTCACTATGCGCATCCCAAAACGGCAATACTTATGGGCCACGCTAGAGGTGTTGTCTTCCAGAGGGCAGGTTCGAGAAATGTTGATGTTGAGAGTTACGCTGCAACTAAAGTGAAAAAATCGCTTACTGGTCATGGTAGGGCAACAAAGCAACAGATGCAGCTTGCGATTGCGTCGCTTTTAAACCTGCCACAACTTCCAGAACCAGCGGATGTTGCAGATGCTATTGCAATTGCGCTGTGCTGCATGAATGCTAATAGACAAGGGTGAGGTGTTTCTATCTAGAAGGTAAATAAT
>WGDE01000231.1 GCA_015493385.1 Phycisphaerae bacterium | reverse complement strand
TATGCCTTCGATTCGAGCAAAGACCAAAAGACAAACCAAGCGTTTGTCCGCGTGATGCGCGGATGTAACAACTTTTGCTCATACTGTATTGTGCCGTTTGTACGCGGGCCAGAAGTCTCAAGAAAACCGCAGCAAATTTTTGAGCAATGCAAAAAGCTTGTCGATGAAGGAGCAAAGCAAATCACCCTGCTTGGCCAGACTGTGAACTCTTACGAATACAGCGCAGGCGATAAGACTTACCGCTTACCCGACCTGCTTGAGATGCTATCAGAGATAGACTCTCTCAAGTGGCTAAGATTTATAACAAGCTACCCAAACCTAAACCACGACGAAGATTTATTCAGAGCTATGGGAGAACTTGATAAGGTTTGCCCGTACTTGCATATGCCTGCGCAGAGCGGTTCGGATAGAATTCTAAAAGCGATGAATCGCCATTACAGTGCGCAGCAATATCTAGACCAACTAGCCGTGGCAAGAAGCTACGTGCCTGATATTGCGATTGCTGGCGATTTTATAGTTGGCTTCCCTAGCGAGACGGATGAAGATTTTGAGGCTACGGTTGAGCTTGTGAAAAAGGCGAACTACAAAAATCTATTCGCATTCAAATACTCGCCGCGACCTGGAACGAAGACAGATAAAAGGCTCGAAGACAACGTTCCAGAAGAAGTAAAGAAGCTGCGCAACAATGAGCTTCTAAAGGTTCAAGAGCAAATTAGCGCAGAGTACAACAAAAGATACGAAGGAAAAATTCTCGAAGTTTTAGTCGAGGGGCCAAGCAAAAAGGCGCATCTAAACAAAGCCCAAAACGCCAACAACCCACAGCTAATCGCCCGAACAGCAACAGACCATATCGTTGTGTTCAACGGCCCAGAGAGTTTGGCTGGAAATTTCGCGCAGGTAGAGATTGAAAAAACGATGCCGCTGACGTTGTTTGGAAATCTGGTTTAGAGAACCGCTGTAGATGTACGGAATTCCAAGCCTCAAGCGTGTTGGTTCTAGTCCGTTTCGTTTGCGACCCTTGCGTCTTTAGCGTACTTGAGCCAAAAGTGCGTCAAGCGACATATTCTCCTGCTCTTTGGAATCCATATTCTTAACGACCAGCTCTTTGGATTCTATGAACTCTTGGCCCAATATAACACAATGCATAGCGCCGAGGGTTGAGGCCTGCTTCATCAGTTTTTTCATCTTGATTGGCTTATATGCAAACTCTGCGGATAGCCCCTTCGCCCTTAGCTTTGCCGCTATCTCAAACGATGCTTCGACTAGTTCCTTGTCGAGTGCGGCTATGTAGTAGTCTACGCCTAGAGGCTCTCTTGCACTATCTAGCAAGCCTTTATTCTCTAGCAAGATTTCAAGAACGCAGTCGCCCATGCCCATACCAGTTGCCGAGACGCTTGGGCCGCCAAAATCTTTGAGAAGATTATCGTAGCGACCACCTCCGCAGACTGCTCTTAGCTCGCCGAGTTTGTCGTGAACTTCAAACACAACACCAGTGTAGTACGCTAATCCCCTGACAATACTGATATCAAAACTATAGAAATCAGAAACGCCCATCATATCTAAAAGCCTAAAGAGCTCCTTTAGCTCATCGACCGCCGCCTGCGCAGCCTCGTTAAGCTCGAATATATCCTCAATCTCACCGATGCTACTCACTGCCATCAGCTTTATTATCTCTGTCTGTTTTTGCTTGTCAGGTAGTTGTTTTGCTAGTAACTCTTCAAACGCCTCATCGCTTAGCTTTGCGCGTTTGTCCATAGTTGTATAAACACCGGTTAGCTCTTGCGGGGCAACTCCAATCAAATCTAAAATGGCAGCGAGCATCTTTCTTGACGAAATCTTCGCCACAACATCATCACTTGAGAGCCCAACTTGACGCATATAATCTATAGAGCAAAAAATAACCTCTGCATCGGCAATCAATTCATCTACGCCAATAATATCTATATTCCACTGAAAGAACTCGCGCAGCCTGCCCTTTTGCGGCCTCTCCGCCCTGCAAACACGCGGAACAGAAAACCATTTGATTGGTCTTGGCAGTGAGTTTATCTGCTGATTAACCATTCTCGCTAGGGTTGGAGTTATCTCAGGTCTGATTGCTAAGCTGCGCTGACCTCTATCCTCAAACGAGAAGAGTTGCTCTACAATCTCATCACCACTTTTAACCTGATACATCTTGAGATATTCAAATATAGGTCCATCATACTCTAGAAATCCGTTTCGAATCGAAGCGTTTTTCCAGCCATCAATAATCCAATTGCGCAGACGCATCTGCTCTGGATAGAAATCTCTAGTACCCTTTACCGGTGGTATTTTCATTGTAAACCCTAATCGTTCTAAACTTTATTCTCAAAGACAAATCGCTTACTTCTTATTTGCCTTTTTGGTTTTCCTAGTTTTGCTAGTCTTCTTAGACTGTTTTTCTTTTCCGCGCTTTGTCAGGTTGTTATCAAACTTGACTCTGATATATTCCTGCATCTGCTTATCATCAGTGAAGTGAAGTTCATAGCCAAACTCTTCCGCTTCGAACTCACAACCATCAGCCTCAAAATTGCGGCAGATATCAGGTCTATTTTCATAATCAAGACACCTGTACGTTTTCTCATCTAGATACCTGCATTTGTTTCTGACACTTGCATACCACTCGCCGTCCTCAACAAAAACACTAATCCCCTCATGGCAGAGGTACCATCTAATATCGTCGAAATCGCTTCTATCCTCTGGTGTCTCGATTGGAAACGCTATATATCGACAGCACATACCCGTACATTTCTCGCACAAATTCTTCTTAGCGGCCATAAATTAAAATCCTGCAATTAAAAGTATCTTGAATTAAAAGAAAACATTTTAGAGACAATTGCAAAAAGTAAAAGTAAAAAATGTCTCTGTTAGAGTCTTACTTGGCAAATCTTTTTTCGCGTCTTTTGCGTTAAAGCAGTTTATAGGCTATAATTCTTGGCTTAGAATCCATTTTGAGAGAGATTTGTAGATTATGATCAAAAAAACAGACAGAATTAAGATAATACATCAAGACGAGAATATACTAGTAATCAATAAGCCTAGCGGAGTCTCTGTAACTAAGGACCGCTGCGGCAAGGCTAGTATATTGGAAGTGTTAAACGTACAGCTAAAGCTAAACGAGAATGACGAGCTTAGACTGATACACCGTCTAGACAAGGCTACCTCTGGAGTTATGCTAGTTGCAAGAAACCTCAAAACACAAAGCATCTACTCAAGCCTATTCGAAAATAGATTGATTCAAAAGAGCTATTTGGCTTTGGTAAACGGGTATTCATTCAAAAAGTCTGGCTGTGTGAAGACTCCAATCTCCCATTCGAGGAAAAACCCTGGTACTATGGTGTTAAATCCAAGAAGAGGCAAGGAAGCTTATACAGACTGGAAAATCCTAGCCGATTTTGGGCTCGTATCTCTAGTTGAGGCAAAACCGCTAACCGGTAGAACTCATCAGATTAGAATCCACATGAAAAGCATCGGTATGCCGCTAGCGATAGATCCAATCTATGGCAGCAAAAAGCCGATTATGCTCTCTGATTTCAAACCAAGATACAGGGCTAAAAATGGCGAAGAGAAGCCTCTAATAGACAGGCTAACACTTCACGCATACCAAATCACAATACCAAAGACCGAAATCTTACCAGAGACCACCTTCATCGCAAAGCTGGACAAGAAATTTGCCGCCGCAGTAAAGATGTTGACCAAACATAACCCAAACGGCACTGAAGCATTTGAGAATCCTGACGACTTTAAAGATATTATAGACACAAAACTGCTAACGAGATAACCCCCTAAAGATCGATTTTTACTTGATTTAGATATATGAATAAAGTAATCTCCAAGCTTGCTTCAAGTGAATCAATGCAATTAGAGCCAAATAAATACAATATTGGCTGTGGATTGCAAAGAAAATACAATAATGTAATTATATCCGCCCTGCGAGAGCTATTTTCCCGCAGAAACGATTGAAGATTACGCATTTAATTTAACTCTCATAGAAAGTTTTTTTGATGAAAAATAAAAAATTTAAGGTTGGACTAATCGGTTTTGGAACAGTAGGAAGCGGAGTTGCCAAGATTCTTCTAGAAGACAAAGACATTCTCAAGGCAAAGACTGGTATCGATTTTGAGCTTGCCAAGATTGTAGACCTAGACACCACGACTGACAGAGGTGTCAAGGTTCCAGATGGAGTTCTAACTGACGATATAAACGCCATACTCAAAGATGAAAGTATTGATGTTGCAATCGAGCTAGTCGGCGGAACAACTATCGCAAAAACATTCACAGAGAATATGCTAAAGGCAGGCAAACATGTAGTTACTGCCAACAAGGCCCTTTTAGCAAAGCATGGTATCGAGCTATACAAACTCGCGAAAGACAACGACAAGGCAATCGCCTTTGAAGCGAGCTGTGCAGGCGGAATACCAGTCGTATTGGCTCTGCGCAGTGGGCTTGTGGCAAACAACATCCAAAGAATCTACGGAATCTTAAACGGAACATGCAACTATATCCTCACCAGTATGTCTAGCAAAAACGAAGATTTCCCAGTAGCCCTTAAAAAGGCTCAAGAGCTTGGATATGCAGAAGCCGATCCAACTCTCGATATAAACGGCGGCGATAGCGCACACAAACTTGCAGTCCTTGCAAGCTATGCATTTGGATACGAGATAGAGTTTGACGATGTCTGGGTTGACGGTATCGAGAAGGTCTCAATTGAAGATATCAACTGGGGCAAAAAGATGGGCTACACCATAAAGCTATTGGGTATAGCGGAAAAAGATAATGACGAAATGATTTCACTACGCGTTGTGCCTGCGTTTGTTGCGAATGATGAGATTATCTCACAGGTTAGCGGGCCGTTCAATGCGGTGAGTATATTTGGTAGTAATGTCGGCGAGACTATGTACTACGGCAGAGGAGCTGGAATGCTACCGACCGCGAGTGCCGTTGTTTCTGATATTGTAGAACTTGCCCTTGGCAACTCCAAGAACACCTTCGACGCGCTCGAGTTCAAGCCAAAAGAAGAAGCACAGAAGCATCTGCTTAAGATAGATTCTCTCAAGAGCCGTTTCTACATCAGGCTTCAAGCGGCTGATAAGGCTGGAGTTTTCTCTAAGATTGGAGATATTCTTGCCAAACACAACATCAGCATCTCTGGCGTATTGCAGCAAGAGGGAAACAGCCCAGAAAATACGGTGCCTGTAATTATCACAACGCACCTGACTAAACAAATAGATGTTGCCGCCGCAATCAAGGCTCTTGGCGAGCTAGACATTGTAAGCAGCGAACCAACATGTATAGAAATTGTAGATATCCCAAACGATGAGGTTTAATCAAAATATGAAATATGTAATCCTTATCCCTGACGGCGCCGCCGATAGAGCAATAGATGAATTTGAGGGTATGACCGCTCTTGAGGCTGCGCACATTCCTAACATAGACCGCCTCTGTCAGACGGGCTCGCAAGGAATCGTCAGAACTGTTCCAAAGGGAATGCAGCCCGGAAGCGATGTTGCGCAGATGAACTTACTTGGGTACAACCCTAAGAAATTCTACAATGGTCGCGCTCCAATAGAGGCTGTTGCGCAGGGAATTGAGCTTGAAGAAGACGACTGGGTATTCCGCTGCAATCTAGTCACATTCTCTGACGAGAAGATGGCAGACCATTCAGCGGGCCATATCTCCAACGAAGAAGGAAGAAAACTAATCTCTGAAGTACAGGACTGTCTTGGGAATGACAATATAAAATTCTACCCTGGCGTTAGCTACCGCCATTTGTGCGTTATTAAGAACGTTGATTTCAACATCAAAACTCAGCCGCCTCACGACATTATCGGTAAGAAGATTGCTAAAAATTTACCTTCTGGCAAAAATGCTGACATACTCATAGAGATGATGGCTAAGAGCCAAAGAATTTTTGAGAACCATGAGATTAACAACGTACGCAAAGACCTCGGCGAAAATCCGGTAAGCAGTATATGGTTTTGGGGTGAAGGCAAAAAAACCATTATGGAGAGCTTCGAAGAGAAGTACGGCAAGAAAGGCGCAACAATAACAGCAGTCGATTTAGTTAGAGGCCTCTCCAAGCTGATTGGCTTTGATCTTATCGATGTCAAGGGAGCGACCGGTTACGCTGACACCAACTATAGCGGCAAGGCAAACGAGGCAATAAAAGCACTCGAAGACCATGACATAATTTTCATACATGTTGAAGGGCCAGACGAAGCTGGACACAGCGGAAATGCTGCCCTCAAGAAACACGCAATAGAACAAATTGATAAATACATAGTTGGACCTATCACTGAGAGTCTCGAAGAGAGCGGGGAAAAATGGCGTATTATGATTATGCCAGACCACGCTACTCCAGTAGCCACTCGCGGGCACACTAACGAGGCGGTTCCATTTATGATAAGCGGAGACGGAATAAACTCTACAGTTAAAAGTGGATACTGCGAAGAAAACGCCCGCAAAAGCGGATTGGTAATCGAAAATGGTTACGAACTAATGGAATACTTCTTGAAGAAGTAAGCAATACAATAGCTCTAAATATATTAACAACAAGAAACAAAAGAGGGAATAATGGCAATTATTGTTCAAAAGTTTGGAGGCACTTCAGTCGCAGACGCTGAGAAAATCAAGCGTGCTGCCAACCGTGCTATCCAACGAGCCCAAGAAGGCCATCAGGTTGTGGTTGTTGCATCTGCTAGAGGCAAACAGACCGACCAGCTAGTAGCCGATGCGCTTGAGTTAAATCCAAACCCATCGAAACGTGAGATGGACCAGCTCCTTAGTACCGGCGAACAACAAACCGTCTCACTTATGGCGATGGCCATGGACGCAATGGGACACAAAGCGGTAAGCTTCACAGGTGCGCAGGTAAAAATGCTTACCGATAGCTCTCACAGCAAAGCTAGAATTCAGAGTATCGGCGCAGATATCATACTCAATGAGCTCAACGATGGTAAGATTGTCATCATTGCAGGCTTCCAAGGCGTTGACGAGAAAGGCAATATCACTACGCTTGGTCGCGGCGGCTCTGATACGAGTGCGGTGGCATTGGCGGCAGCTATTGGCGCAGAAGAATGCGAGATATACACCGACGTTGATGGAATATATACAACCGACCCAAGAAAATATAAAGAAGCAGTCAAAATCGACCAGATTAGCTACGATGAGATGCTGGAAATGGCAAGTCTCGGCGCTGGCGTAATGCACGGTCGTGCAATCGAATTTGGCAAAAAATATAATGTAACAATACATGTTAGAAGTAGTATTGAAGAAACTCAAGGAACTCTAATTACTCACGAGGTACCACAAATGGAAGGCATTCTAGTCTCTGGTGCAACTATACAAAAAGAACTTGCAAAGATAACACTTACAAACATTGCCAACCACCCTGGTAATGCGGCAAAGGTGTTTGCTCATCTTGCGCAGGCAAAGGTTAGTGTTAACGATATTATTCAAACAGAAGTGAGCGACCAAAGTGCGAACCTCTCGTTTACTGTGGACAAAGCAGACCTTGCTGACGCACAAAAAACCATCAAGCAGATTAAAGAAGAAGTTGAATGCGATGAAATATTCGTGCGCGAAGATATCGCTGAAGTTAGTGCTGTTGGAATTGGAATGAGAACTCACTCAGGCGTTGCCAACAGAATGTTCTCAGCTCTAGCAGAAGCTAAAATCAACATCGATTCAATTACAACAAGTGAGATTAGAATCAGCTGTCTTGTCGACAAAGACCAAGGCGAAGAAGCTCTAAAGGTTGTTTGTGATGCTTTCGAGCTAGACAAAGACCCATCAGACCGTAGTTTCTAATTAAGCTACCCTTAAAACCAAACTACTGGCTGGCCTTCGAATTTTCGATAGGCCGGCCTTTTTAAGGCCGATATGTTTCTAAAAAGACTCCAAAACAATAAGCCGCTTAACGTTAAGACTAGAAACAACATTCTAATCTTCGTCTTCATAGTAATAACTTTCCTATCCCTAATCGACAACCACAGACAACACGCTAAATTTCCAAGAAGCACGCAATATTCAAAAGACCAAAGAAACTCAATAAGCAGCGCTGACTACAAAAAGTACGATTCTAAAACGTTCAAGGTTGTTAAAGTGATTGACGGCGACACCATTGATATAAATATAAGAGATGGCAAATATCCAACCACAAGAATAAGATTGCTAGGCGTAGACACACCAGAGAAAAAACGACCAACACAGCCACCAATGTACTATAGCAAAGAAGCTACCAACTTCACAAAGAAGCTCACACTCGGCAAAAACGTAACGATTCACCTAGACACCCTAAACAACACCAGAGGCCTCTACGGCAGACTTTTAGCGTATGTAGAGACGGACAACGGGCAAGTCCTAAACGAAGAGCTAGTAAAGAATGGTTTCGCCTATGGAGATTCTCGTTTCATACATTCCCAGTACGACAAATACCTCGACCTGCAAAAACAAGCCATCTCTAATAAAGCCGGACTGTGGAGAGATGTGAAGTTCAATCAGATGCCCCGCTGGGTCCAGAAAAACCACCCGAATATCCTATCAAATTTGCAACGCTAAAACACAGTTAAACCGCGGGATAAAATGGGAAGTTGAAGTTAATTTAAATATGTTTCTTTAGCGTTAAAGCAGTTAAAAAGGTTAGCAATTCCAAGTCCCAAACGTTAAACAACGCAACCATCTGTATTCCAACACAATCGCCCCTTAATGAAAAAAAGCCAGCTCTCGTTAAAAAGCTGGCTTATTGAAAACTTGTAATCTCTATACAGGCTTGCGTCTTTGATTGCGATAGCCATTTCTGCGTGGGCGTGGTCTTGCGAAACTTGCCTTTACTTCCTGGCCTTTAATCTCTTGACCGTCTATGTCATCAATCGCTAGCTTAGCGTCTTCTCTGCTAGCCATCTCAATAAATGCATATCCCTTTGGCTTACCGGTTTCTCTGTCTGAGATTATTCTAACGTTTTTAACCTCACCAAAGACACCAAACTCTTCTCTTAGTTCAATCTCTCCAACACTATCAGCCAAGTTAGCAACGTGAATTCTAGCAGGCCTTTGACTACGTGAGTCTTTAGTTTCAGGTTCCCTCTTTAGAGGTTCTGTCTTAACTACTGGCTTGTTCGAAACAGGAGCTCCAGAGGTAGCTTTTTTATTGACCTGCTTAGTTGGTTGAGATTTCAAGTTTGTTTTTGCCGGTTGAGCCACTTTATTATCAGTAGTAACACTAGAAGAAATACTAGCAAGCCCTATCATTGCAAAGAATGAAAATACTCCCACCCCTAGCATAAAACTTGCAATTGCAACTTTATCAGCCAAAGCACCAGCATACATAGCTTTTGCTCCGTATGCACATAAAATAAAACTAGCAACGCCTGCAAGCACGCAAAGCGATTTCAGTTTGCTATTCATAAAAACTCCAAAACTCTTCACAAAAT
>WGDE01000230.1 GCA_015493385.1 Phycisphaerae bacterium | reverse complement strand
TTCCCATACGATGGAGCAACATCAAAATAGTTTACTCCAGCCTCTACGGCATCCCTCACAACATCCGACGCCTGCTGAGCCTGCGAGTCCATAACAACAATCCCACCAAAGCCAAGAGGTGAAACTAACAAGTCTGTTTTTCCAAGTTTATTCATACAGATAATCTACCTAGATAGAATGATTAGTCAAGATAGAAAATTTCGAGGTCTTTACCTAATCTTATTAGCTACAGGAAATACGGTGACCTCCAATTTTTATGCTCGGAGCTTATGCCCAACTTATCAGAGATAGAATGTTCTTCCCGTTCTCCGATAAATTCATCTCATTTCTTTCACACTAAAGGATGTGATTGAGATTTTGACCTCATCAGATTTGTACTTATCATACTCTTCTTTTGGTGTGCCTTGGGGTACTAATCGTCTGTCTTCGCTAAGAGCTATTTTTTGATTGGGTTCCAAAATTTTGATTGCAGTAACCCATTTATTTTTGCAATCAATCAATTCTCCATTCTTGTAGAATTCGTAATTCAAGTGCACGTTGCTTATGTATTTGTTGGACTTATTTTCTATTTGAAAAATGAAGGCCTCGCGACCAGGCCATTTGGCCTTTACGAATTTGATATTATCAATCTTAATCTTGTTTTTTGTTTCTAGATAAACCTTGGTTTCGCTTGCGTTTTTTGCGTCATCTGATTTGAATCCTGCCCGCATTTGCGTAGATATTTCTTGTGCAAATGTTTGAATTGCCTTGGTCTTATGTGCATCAGATGCACCATCTTCAAGTATGGCGTTTAATTCCTCATACGCACCTCGAATCTCGCTTGCCAGCTTTGGCTTCATTGTTGCCCTCAAGACAAATAGAGATGCAACTGCGATGATAGTTATTACGATTGGACTGTTAATCTTATTCCACATGGTTTCTTCTCCTTACTTTTTACTCAAAAAATAATTATCAGAACTACCCTTAAAATTCCAACGTTACAATCAAAGGGAGATGATCTGAATTTACATCAGAACCTAATCTTGTGTCAACTACATCAAACTGTGAAGAAACCATACAATGGTCAATCGGAATTCTAAGAGGTAGTATATTCGAAGGCCAAGATGGCAGTATTCCAAAGCCCTGCCTCGTATTACGCAATTTTGACATTTTCTCTAACCTAACATAATATTGGGACCACAGAGACACATTAAAGTCACCGACCAATACTAAAGGTGTTTTTATGTTTTGACAATAATTGGCGATGAACTCTATTTGATTATTTCTGGAATTGAAATATTTTCTATTCATTGGTGGCACGGGATGCATTGAAACTATCTCTATATCTCTATCATTAACTTTAAGTGTCACTGATATAGTTGGAACACCAAATTCATTAAGCGTTAATTCTAGTTTCTTACTTATTGGAAATTTACTATACAATGCCATCCCAAAGTTATCTGATCTGGGGATTTTCACATTGAATGGATAAACAGATTCTATACTCGACAATTGGTCAACCCACTTATTGTCAACCTCTTGAGCAACAATTATATCTGGGGCTTCATGTTCAATTAGTTGCAGAAGTGTAGCCTTATCATTATTGCGCATATAAACATTTGAATGAAGCAGCTTGAATGTTGCTTTTGTATTAGTATTCTGTTTGGAGGGGATATACCAAGGCAGAATAAAGGTTGAATTATAAATTAATAGTAGTAAAAGCCAGACTGATAGAGCTCTTTTCTTACGTATAACAAAAAATAAAAAGAGAAGCAGACTCGCTATGAAATATTGAAATTTAAAATGTGATGTTAATTCAAGAAATCTGACAGAATGAAACATTGAGCTTATAACGCTCAACGCAGTCAAAGAAATAACAGCTATCCAGCTTATTCCAGATATGATTCTCTTTAATTGTTTAGTATTTTTCATTTAACAGATTCTCATCCAACAGCACTCCCCCAAGGACAGTTAGCTAGTGGTCTTTTATCTTCAAAGACGGTAATGTAATATTAAAGTAAATCGAAGCTAGCCTAATTAAAATAATGGTAACAATAGAGAGTGAGCTTGTTATATCGGAGTTGAATGCGCAGTGAGACAATGTTATATAAACCAAAACTCCTGCAAGTGCTGACACAGAATAAAGAGGTTCTGATGATCGAAAGATATAAGGAATTTCATTTGAAAATATATCTCTTACAATGCCGCCCAATACACCTGTGAACAAAGAGAGTAAAATTACAACAGCAATTGAGTTAGAATTTGCACTTGTAATTTTCGCGCCTAATATTGTGAAAAAAGCTAGACCAATTGCATCGCATAATAACAATAGTTTATTGG
>WGDE01000229.1 GCA_015493385.1 Phycisphaerae bacterium | reverse complement strand
TATATAGATGGGAAAAGAGCAAATAGCTTT
The DNA here is from genome assembly GCA_015493385.1 of Phycisphaerae bacterium. Lineage (GTDB taxonomy): Bacteria > Planctomycetota > Phycisphaerae > Sedimentisphaerales > Sedimentisphaeraceae > S145-28. The sequence goes on along the minus strand of WGDE01000229.1, from coordinate 8,169 downwards.
GACCCTACGGGAGCATATGTTTTTGGCTCAGACAGAACACCGCTACGTGTTTCTGAGAGTTTAACTTTCAAAGATTCTCTTTTGCAACTAGAATCAGATACACTTGACTCAGCTGGAATTTGCTTGCTCTGGGAAGTTAAAGGTTTTGGCAAGTTTATGCTACCAACTACCAAACTAAGATACCGTGAAGAGCCATACAATCTCAATCTCGAACTAGCTAGATCGCGTATAATGCAGATAACGATTAAACGTGAAGATTGGGCATTCTTTAGTGAAACTAGCTCATTTGGCAAGAAACTTCAAGAGCTTCAGAAGCTCTTTGTGGACGCAGTTAATTCTAGCTCTGATCCAGAGAAATGCTCACTGCTTGCCGATAAATGCCTTTGCGAAGCAATGGCTCTCTCAGATTCATTTGCTAGAAAATATGCAGAATCGTACCTGTCAATGAGGCAAAAGAAGAAGGTTTTTGGAAAGCAAACTCTAGGCTGTGTTCTCCAAGCAGAAAAACTTAATGATAAAGATTACATCAAGAATTTCTTTGATACATTTGGATTTATTTCTGTGCCATCGAGTTGGAAGGAAGTAGAACCTAGCAAGGGTGAATACGATTTCTCTAAGCTAGATAAATTTTTTAAGACGCTAGAATCCCAAAATGTTATTGTCAATTTTGGACCACTGCTTTGTTTTTCTAAGGTTAATCTACCAGACTGGCTGATTGAAGAGAAACCTTCATTTACTAAAATCCAAGAGTATGCGTACGACTATATATTCGCAGTTGTTAAGAGATACGCAAAGAGAGTGCATTATTGGCGTGTTATTACGGGCATGAACGCCTGTAATTTCTTTGCTTTTAATTTTGAGCAAATTCTAGAGATGACCCGTACTGCAACTATAGCAGCAAAGGCGGCTGATGCAAAGTGTAGAAAGATTGTCGAGGTTATGTACCCGTGGGGCGAGTATTATGCAAAGAATCAGAAAACAGTGCCTCCTCTAGTATATGTTGATATGATAACGCAGAGTGGCATCAGTTTCGAGGCATTTGGGCTCCAATTGAATTTTGGTAAAGACCTAACGGGAATGTATTTGCGTGATATGATGCAGATATCGTCGCGTCTTGATTGTTTTGCCGCTGTTTCCAAGCCGTTGCACCTAACATCTATCACAGTTCCAAGCAAATCGTCTGGGAATGTTGGCGGTTACTATGCCGAAGGCTGGAACCAATCACAGCAGGCAAAATGGTTAGAGAGTCTCGTAAAGGTCGCGCTTGGCAAACCTTTTATTACTAATATTGTATATTCTGCATTTAGTGATACTAAAGAAATGTCAGTACCGGACTCTGCCTTGATGAATGAAGCTGGAGACTCTAAACAGGCGCATAAGACTATACTCAAACTCCAAAAGTTCTTATTGAAAAAGTAGCAAATGTTGCATGAAAATATACGTAACTCCAAAGTAGACGAGCGGCTTTTAATAAATAGCCTTCGTCTACTTTTTATTATCTCGATATTTCTCTCTGGCGTTATAGCTTTATTGTACTATCACAAAACAACATCTCAAGCCAATTACGCAATAGCCAGTAAAATCAACATCAATACTGCCAGCGTAGATACTCTGAGTTTATTGCCCTGCATTGGCGTCAAAACGGCAGCTAAAATAGTTGCTTATAGGCAGCTATACCCAAATAACAAGAAAACCTTTGATAAGCCGTCCGATTTAGCTAAAATCAAGGGGTTGGGAAAAGCGAAGATTAAAAAGATGACTCCTTTTATATGTTTTGAATGATTTTGTATTGGAACCTTTATGTCGGACTGGGAAATAAAAAAACCATTAGGTTGTTGTAGTGGAAGCAATAAAGAAATTCTCCCCGGAGATGAGTATTTTGCGGCATTGATTGAAACCAATCAGGGCTTAGAGAGGCATGACTACTGCAAAGAATACTGGCAAGAAAATCATCCCGAAGTCTTTTACTTTTGGAAAGCTATTATGCCAGATCCAAACCAGAAGAAAAGCATCTTTATTGATGATGATACGATTATGACTTTTTTTAACCGTCTTGCTGATGAAGAGGATGCTGAGAAGATAAACTTTCGATTTGTACTTTGTTTAATGCTAATGAGAAAACGGCGGCTCAAATATGTATCATCAGAAGTGCAAGATGAGCGAGAACTCTGGCTACTCAATGTTGCCGGAGAGAAACGAACTACTCAAGTGGTGAACCCTAATCTGAGAGAGGAGCAAATTGAAGAACTCACAGACAATCTTGGCCAAATATTGCAAATCGAAATTTCAGAGTAGAAAATCTCTGTTTGTTTTCGCTTTTTTATGTGTTGTGTTTTCCGTTGCAATTACAGGTTGTAATTCAAACTCAATACCAGCGTCAGAAAAAAGAGATGCCGCGAATTCGAAAGATTACATTTCTGATGTTTTGAACTCTAAGTTTAAACTTGTAATTCCGTTACAGGTTTATGGCGATGGAATTGTTGAATATCTAGACAGAGATAATACTCCTAAAAAAGAGCAGCTTTCCAGAGTTGATATTGTGCTATACCCTCAAGAGAGAATGTATTTCACCAGTAGCCATATCTTAAAGAGTAAGGCATTTCGTTTTGGTCTAACAGATGATGAATTTTGGTGCTGGGCACGTTTTTCAAAGGTTGATGATTATTACTGGGCAGACAAAAAACAGCTAACATCGAACTGCGCCATACCAATGGGCTTTAGCCCAGATATGATTTATGAGTCGCTTGGATTTGTCGATTTAGAAGGCGCTAATACCAACTTGAGCATCTCGCCGAGTAAGAGGTATGAGGTGGTCTCAGTTTTGTCTAATTCAAAAGAACGAGTCTTACGCAAATATTTTATCGATATTGAAAAATCTCAGATAGTTAAGATTGTATATCTAGATAAAATGCAAAAACCATATCTAATCTCAGAGATGGGTGATTTTAGAATATTTAAAAACTATGCGCATAGAAGCTTGCCTCGTAAAATCAAAATTATAGTAAAGAATGCACAAATGTCGTTTTTTATAAGAGTTAAAGATGCGAGACGACCAACCTTTTCAAAGAGTAAGCTTCAGAAATTATTCTCCCGTCCAAAACCAGATAAAAATACAAAAGTGTATCGCTTGGATGATGATTGCAACTTTGAGTCTATGAATTAATGAGAGTCTTATTCCCTTTCCTTTTCTTGACCACGAAGATCATGAAGAGGCGATGGAATCTCAAATACAGGTGGCATTGAGTAACAATTGAGACGATAACCACCACTAACCATTAACCATTGATACCTAACCACTGTTAGAGCTGAACCTCTAACAGTGCGTCTCTAGAAGTTTGGATATTATATCTAATGTTTTCTTTGTTGCGCCTTGATTCTTTTTGATTACATTTTGGCCGTTAGTTGCGATGGAGTTTTTGTATTGAGGGTCTTGTATTGCCTTGTCTATTTGAGCCAGTAGCTCTTTTTTGTCTTTAACCTCTACTGCGCCATTATCTTTTAGGAGGGCGTCTACTGTCTGTTTAAAATTAAAAGTGTATGGGCCAAAGGTTGTGAATTTTCCCATCGCGGTCGATTCCATCATATCAGAACCTCCCATAGGGGTTAGGGTTCTTCCAACAAACACACAGCTAGCAAGGGCGTAGAATTTGCGAAGATCGCCCATTGTGTCGCCTAAAATTACAGCACTCTTATCAATCTCTAAATCGCTCTTACCCTTTATCTCGCTGTAGCGATGCAGCTTGAAACCTGCGTCAGTTATAAGCTTTGCTACCTCATTAAATCTCTCCGGTTTTCGTGGAATTATGGCAAGACGCAAATCTTTGGTCGCATCATTTTTGCCAAGCTCTGAGAACACCTCAAGTATAATCTCTTCTTCGCCGGGGCCAGTGCCGCCGCATACCCATAGATTCTCTCTATCGTCAAGTGAGATTTCTTTTTTTAGAATATCTCTGCCATCTATTTTGTCAGTAAGTTCGGCGGTGTCGTATTTTAATGTTCCTGTATTTATAATTTTCTCTCTTGCAACTCCAAGTGCCTCAAATCTCTGAGAGTATTCATCACTTTGAGAGAGAAACATCGTAACCTTACCAAACATCCATTTTGTAGCGAAACGTATCAGCTTATATCGTGGAAAGCTTCTTGCGCTAAGTCTGCCGTTTACAACAACAACCTTTGAGCCAAACTCGTTTGCAATCGTCGTGAAATTGGGCCATACCTCCAATTCCATGAGAAGGCAAATTGCAGGGGCGAGTCTTTTAAATGCTCTGCGCATAATGAATGAGAAGTCCATCGGGAAGAAGAACACGCTAATCTCTTTTGCGTAGAGTTGAGTTGCTCTAGCAAAGCCAGTATCAGTGGTGGTGCTCAAGACAATCTCGTATTGGGGAAATTTCTCCTTTAGTGAGCCTATTATCGTTCTTGTTGCATTGACCTCGCCAACGCTGACTGCATGAATCCAGATGGTTTTCTTGTTTGTATGTTTCTCTATCTTGCCAAAGCGGTTGCTCCAGCCTTCTTTGTATCTGTTTTGCGTGAAACGTCTGAAAAGCAGTTTTGGGAGTAGTAATAGAAAAACAATACTATAGACAATATCTAATACATATTTCATTTGTTATTTTGCCTTTGGTAAACCGTCGAGTATAGTAGTGGCTTGGTCCGTATAGACGCTGTCAGGGTGTTTTGAGAGGAGTTCTTCAAATATATCTCTTGCCTCTCTAAGATAAAGCTGTTTGTCTTTTTCATTCGTATCTTTTGTCCGCCAGAGTTTCACCTTTAGCAAACCCAAATCAAACTTTGCGTCTGCGCAACCATCAGTGTTTGGATATTTAGAGATGATTTCTTCGAGACTCTTCATTCTAAGTATTGGATCCTCGATTAGTTTGGAGAGTGCTAGGAGTATGTTTTCACGCAGAGGTTCACTTCGAGTTGTTTCTCCAAGGAGCTTTTCAAGTTGCTGTTTATAATCTATACTATGAGGGTTTAGCATTATAAACTTCGCAAGTCTTTTGCAGGTTTGTGGGTTGTTTTCGATATGATTTGTTCCATCAATTAATCCCATTAGCTTTCTTAGTCTGCGTTCTAGTCTTTTTGCAGACAGACTCGTTAGGGCAGTATCCTTTGGTTTTGTAAAAACCTTTCTGCGAGTTGGTATAACTTGGTTGCCTAGATCTTTCTCAACATACTTTAGCATTCCAAGCGCTTCTGTGCACATTGCTTGCGCAGTCTCAAATTCACTTTCTCCTGCTAGGTACATTGCAAAACGCCATCTAGCCTCAATCGATTCTGGTGAGTTTGGGAAATCTGTGTAGAGTTTAATCCAAGTTGGTCGTACTTCCTGCTTTGGATAATCACTGTAAAAGCGAAGCTTTTCCTGAGTTCCTATAAGTCTAATATCTGGGCTCATCTCAAGCAATATTCCTTTGTAATACAATGCAATAGGAATACGTTTACTATGTGGATGTTTCTCAATGAATTTGTCATATGAGGCAAGTAGTTCCTTGCGTTTCTTCTCATACATAAACTTCTCTGTTAAAGCTCCGGTGAACCAATCAGACCATCTATTCCAGCGCAGCATATCTTGCATTTCACGTTTGAGCTGTTTGCGCAGAAGTATAGGTTCATCAGAATAAAATGAGGCATTGAGATAGTTTCTAAGGACAGGGTCTTTTACAACCTTATCTAAGATTGGAGTTAATGTTTTAGAATGAAACTCTGCAATTTTAAACGGGTTATTATGAGCGACATATATCTGGTAGTCTGCTTCGGAGAAACCTATTCCAATATTGAAAACACCAATACTTACCAATAAAAGCAATAGCGAGACCAACCAAGTAACTCCAGGTTTATAGCGAGTGAAATGACCTATGCCTATGACTACCCCAGATACCGCCAGAACAATTAGCCAAGCAAAAATCCACGGAGCAAAAGAGAAACCCCATATAACAGGGTCCACACTTTTGGTGCCACCGTATATTGCCCAATACGCTATCAGCGGGGCAGTGCATAAAATCATAGATATAAATCGTGAGCGGAATCTAAGTGGTCTAGACGCAATACCCACGCATGATATAGCTAGAAATATTGCTAACCCCGGCAGTTTGGCGATAAGAACAACCATAATTATAAAGATAACGCTGTATCTCGAACTCAATAGCTGCGCCATTAGTAGCGGAATAACCGCCAAGAGCCCCATTAATGTACCAAGAACAAATATATTTAGCGGGTATTCATATATGCTAATTGGATAGACAACATATTTGCCAAGCTGCCAAAGCCCCTTTACCGTTTCAATGTTTAGAGAGATAGAAGAAATATTTCCCGTTATGATTTTGCTCCAGAAGATACATACTGCAGCGTAAACAATAATAGTAAGCCACCACTGTCTGTAAATGTGCGGATGACTGTAGTGCAGTGTTGGGCCTGCAGTCATAAAAGACTTGCTTGGTTTTGGCGTATTTTTTATAGTGTCATTCATCATAAGAACTAGTTTCTCTCGTCTTGACTCTAGAGAGTAATCTATCTCCTACGCGGAGGTCTCGAATTATTAGATTTTGGGCGCCGCCTGTTGTTATGCTTATTCGCTGCATGCGAACGATTATTGCCATTTCTTGGTTTTTTAGTTTTTTGAGCTTCTTTCTTTTCCTCTGGAACCTCAAACATTGTCGCCTGATGCAATTCTTTATGATAATAGTCATCTAGTAGCATAGTAAGAAGTGAGATGGTGTCTTCTGAAGAGCTTAACTCTTTTACCAAGGCATTAAATCTCTGCATTCTTTCTGTCTGAAGATTGTCTCTATCTCTCAGTTTTGTATCTAGTAGGGCGACTACTCGCTGCGAAACTATTTTTTCAATCTCACCTTCTTCTGGTAGAGGCATCTCTTTTAGGTCGATATCGAATTTCTTCGCAATCTTTTTAAGCTCAATCGCTTCTACTCCTTCGCTAACAGATATTACCTTTCCGCTTGCGCCAGCTCTACCCGTGCGGCCACTTCTGTGGATGTACGCCTCGTGGTCCTCTGGAGTCTCGTAGTGGAATACATGTGAGAGTTTGGAAATATCAATACCTCTTGCCGCAATATCTGTAGCGACTAGAAATCTCAGTTGATTTTTTTTGATGCGTTGCAAAACGCTCTCACGTTGACTCTGTGATAGATCTGCCGACAATTCATCAGCATCATAACCAAACCGTTTTAGTACCTCTGTTATATAGTGAACTTTTACTTTTGTATTGCAGAAAACAATTGCCGATACGGGGTTCTCTAGTTCGATAAGTTTCATTAGCCAACGGTCTTTAGTCATCATTGGCACATTATAAAATTCGTGAGTTGTCTCAAGTGCATGAACTTGATTGCTGCTGAGATTAAGCATTTCTGGGTTGTTAAGGAACATTCTTGAGACGCCAACAACGCTAGCCGGAAATGTTGCTGAGAACATGAAACTTTTGCGAGGTTTTTTAGGCATAAACTTTTTGAGTTTTTGCATATCAGGATAGAATCCCATTGAGAGCATTCTGTCTGCTTCATCAAGAACAAGCGTTGTCAGATTTTTTAAACTCAGATTCTTTTTGATTAGGTGGTCAAGAATTCGCCCAGGCGTACCAACTATAACGGAAACACCTTTTTTAAAGGCTTCTATCTGCGGCTTGTAGCTTACTCCGCCATAAACAGCTACGCACTCAAGATTACTGCCCTCAAAGAGCATATTCGCTTCAGAACAAACCTGTGAAGCAAGCTCTCTTGTTGGGACTAATATTAGAGCTTGGCATTCTTTTTTAGAAGAGTCAAGCATATCTAGCATTGGCAAAATAAATGCGCCAGTTTTACCGCTACCAGTATGCGATTGAACCATCAGATCTTTTCCTGAAAATGCGTAAGGAATAGCTAGAGCCTGAACTTTAGAAAGCTCTTTCCAACCAGCTTTTGCAACAGCCTTTTGTATTGGCTCTGAGAGTTCATTAATAACTACTGGTTTAATTTCGTCTTTTTCGAGCTTGTCTTGTTCTCTCTCGCAGTTTGATTCTTCTGTCATTATATGCCTTGCTATTTATTCTAAAATGGAAAAGCCCCACGCATTGTGCGAGGGGCCAATTTATGATTTATAATTTAATCATTATAGGCATTCATTATTGCTTGATAGCCGTAATGTGCCATAAGATTATCAAGTATTACC
>WGDE01000228.1 GCA_015493385.1 Phycisphaerae bacterium | reverse complement strand
TTTTTAAAGACATCTCTCTTGTGTTGGTCCGATATTCCCCGACCATTATCCTCGACTTCAAATCTGATTAGAGAATCTGTAGTTTTAACGCGAACGACAACATAGCCACCGTAATGGGTAAATTTAACTGCATTGTCTACTAGATTCCAAACAACCTGATAAATTCGCTCTTTGTCTATATTGACCATAGACACAGGCTCTGACAGATCAGTAATAAGAGTTATGTTTTTTGACTGCACAGCATCATCAAAGCTGCCGGCTATATCATATACCAATGCACATACATCAGTTAATGACGGAGAGATTGCCATATGCCCTGCATCAATTTTTGCCATATCTACCATATTGTTAATCAAGAAAGAGATGCGGTCGCATTCATAATCCATTGTTGTTAGATAGGAGTGACTCTTGCGATTTAAACTGCCAGCAACACCAACTAACATATTGGACACGCAATTTTTTAGGATTGCAATTGGAGTTCTAAGCTCATGAGAGATAGTAGAGAGAAATTCTGTCTTTATTATATCCTCGTTAATAATCGCAGTTATATCCTCAAGAGAAATCGTAGCACCAATACAATCTCCTCTATCATTGTAGATTAAATTCCATATTGCTTTTATATTTAATTGGCTATAACGCGATCTAAAATTATAAATCCCGCTAGAACTCTCCATATCTCGCAAAGCCTGCATGATTGAACCTAATAGGCCAATATCCTTGAGGTAAGATTCTATATCGAATTGGCTTGGCTTGTTTTCGCCAAAGATTAGTCTTTGCGCAGAGATATTAACAAACTCTAAATTACCATTAGAATCTAGCACCAAGACCGATCTAGGTAGCTGCTCAACAGCAGATGCAAGTATTGGATTGTCTATTTTAGATATAGCCATCAACTGCTAATCGGATATAGAAGCTAAAGTCATAACGTAAAACAGTCAATAATTGTGCAGTTTACGACAAAAATGCGACCATTCTGAGTCACAAATAATGTGACTTTTGTCTAACAAAGTCCAACAGCAAAAAGGTTCGCTTTAATGCCAAATGAATTTAGAGACTCCCTTAAGTACCTATTCTCTAGAGACGATGATTAATAGAAGCTTTACATAAATGGAAGCTTTCATAAAATTCTAACTAATCAATCACAGAGCCAAAATGACAATGAAAATATTAGCCATACAATCAAGTATGAACGATGCTCTTTCCAAAAAAGAGCTAATCCAACTTGTTAATAGCCTTCCCGGCATGGCGTATAGAACTGTTGATAGCCAACTCTGGAATATGGACTTTATCAGCAACGGCTCGCTTGAATTAACCGGATACACTCCTGGCGAACTTATTAGCAAGGAGGGAGTTTCTTTTGTAGACCTTATAAATCCAGAGGATATTACAGAATCGATTGCTCGCTGCGCAAGCTACCTTGAAGAAAAAAAACCTTTTCAGATAGAATATCGTATCACAACATGTACAGGTGAGACACGTTGGCTACTTGATAGAGCGACAGGCATATATAGTGAAACGGGCAAGTTGCTTACTATCGAGGGATTCATTATAGATATCACCGAACAGATGCAAATTCAGCAACGGTTAAACAGCACAAAAGCAGACGCCATTAAAGCGTACGAAATCGCAGAAACTGCCAAGTCCGAACTTAAGAAGGCTCTTGAGGTAGCGGAAGTACTAACTGAGAAAGCAAAAGAAGCAAACGACGCAAAGAGTTGCTTTCTAGCAAATATGAGCCATGAAATAAGAACTCCTATGAATGCAATCATTGGCTTTAGCGACATATTGTCTCAAGACAAATCAATTGAGGCAAAACAGCTGAAATATATCAATATAATAAAGCAAAATAGCCAAAACCTCTTAGACATCATCAATAATATATTAGACATATCAAAGATTGAAGCTGGCAAAATCACGGTCGAAAAGAGAAATATTTCAGTTCACGATATGTGCAGAGATTTAATTGACACTCTAAGATTTTCAGCACAACAAAAAGGTCTCACCCTAGAATGCGACATCTCTTCAACTGCGATAAAAACAATTAGTAGCGACCTAACAAGACTACGCCAATGCTTAACAAATTTAATGGGCAATGCTATTAAATTCACGAGTAAGGGAAGTGTTACATTGCAAGTCAGCTCTAAAGATGACGAGATAAGTTTTTCTGTCATAGACACGGGGATTGGGATTGCTAAGGATAAGCAAGATAAAATCTTCAATGTTTTTAGCCAAGAAGATATAAGCACAACAAGAAAATATGGTGGTTCTGGACTTGGTTTGGCTATAACTAGAAATCTAGTAGCTCTCCTAGGCGGTGAGCTCTCGCTTGAAAGTTATAAGGGCAAAGGTTCAAAGTTCACAATCTCAATACCAATTGGGCATATCGACACAACGTCTCAAAATGAAGAGATTATGGATTTAGACGACAATTATGCAGATAGAAAATTCGATGCCCATGTTCTCGTGGCAGAAGATAACATCGCAAATCAGATGCTGATTAAACTATTGCTAAACAAACATGGCATTGAGGTTGATATTGCAACCGATGGAGAAGAAGCATTAAAAATGGCTCATTCATCGGATTACGATATAATCTTCATGGATATGCAGATGCCAAAACTCAGTGGATTTGATGTCACTAAGGCGATAAGAGAGAAGGATAGCGATACTCCTATTATTGCCCTGACTGCAAGCGCATTAAAAGAAGACCAACTACGCTCTGCAAAAATTGGCTGCAATCAACATCTATCAAAACCAATAGACCATAAGATTCTCACACAGCTTTTATTGGAATATCTAGGGTAAGCCCCACTAAATGGCACCTCCAAAATATGCAGCTAGAGCTGCATATTAAATCACAGAAATCGCTGGATTCATATCAACCTAACTGTACAATATGCACGGATTAACATTTTAAGGGCTTTACCTTTAAAGGTAATTCAATGTTAAATAGTTAAAATATGTACAGCTAAAAGGATTAGAATAATATGCCTCCGCATTTTGTGTATGAGATGAGCCGAGTCTCCAAAAGCTATGGAGACAAAGAAATATTAAAAGACATATCACTGTCCTTCTTTTATGGTGCAAAGATTGGTGTTGTTGGCGAAAACGGTGCCGGTAAAAGTACACTCCTAAAAATCATGGCAGGTTTAGACAAAGATTTTGACGGTGAGACAAAACTAGCCTCCAAGATGAGTATTAAATACGTTGCGCAGGAGCCTGAACTTGAGATAGACAAAACCGTACGTGAGAATCTCAACACAGCAATCAGACCAACCTTAGATATGGTAGAGAGATTCAACGAAATCTCCGAGCAACTTGGCGATTCAATATTTGAAGACAAGATGGATGAATTGCTAGAAGAGATGGGCAAGCTCCAAGATAAGATAGATGCTTGTGACGGCTGGGAGACAGACAGGCTTCTTGAGATTGTGTCAGATGCAATGGTACTTCCTCCAGATGATGCACCAGTTGCGCAACTCTCAGGCGGAGAACGCAGGCGTGTTGCCCTTTGTATGGCGCTGCTAGAAAAACCTGATTTGTTACTGCTTGATGAACCGACAAATCATCTTGATGCCGAGACTGTTGAATGGCTAGAAAATGCGCTGCGAGAATACCATGGTACGGTGATTATTGTAACTCACGACCGTTATTTCCTAGACAATATTACCAAATGGATTCTTGAACTTGAAAATGGCCGAGGCATTCCATTTGAAGGTAATTATTCTTCATGGCTTAAACAAAAAGCTGAAATCTTACGCATTACTGAAAAGAGAGAATCTCAGCGTAAGAAAATACTCGAACGTGAGCTAAACTGGATAA